>JBAVMZ010000213.1:0-7371 GCA_049690595.1 Occallatibacter sp.
GCTCGAAGCCGTCCCCGGCGCGCCGCTGCACTTCAACGTGCGCGGCAACGCAGGAGTCAAGCTGATGCCCTACTGGCAGATCCGCGACGAGGAGTTCACTTGCTATCCGGCCCTGACTCTGCAAGCCTGAAGGCCCGTCAAACCGCAAACCGGGAGCTGCGAGCTGCCCTTGTGGTACCTTGAAACCCAACATGACCCGCCGACTCGCCCTCGCCGCCCTCGTCTCCTGCGCCGCGTGCCTCCTCCACGCGCAGGCGCCCGCCGTCACCCAGGCCGTGCTGGCAGGCAAGCTCATCGATGTCCGCACGGGCGAGATCCGCGCGCACGCCTACATCCTCATTGCCGGCGACCGCGTCCAGTCCATCGCCGACTCGGCTCCCGCCGGCATCCCCGTCACCGACCTCTCCGGCTACACGATTCTCCCCGGCCTGATCGACGCCCACGGCCACATTCTGTCGGACCCCACCTCGCAGAACTGGGCGCAGCACCTGCGCACCTCCATTCCGCAGGCGACGCTCTGGGGCGTCTACAACCTGCGCCTCTGGCTCGATCACGGCTTCACCGCCGTTCGCGACGCCTGCGAGGGACCGGCCGATTACCCGCAGTTCGCCCTGCGCGAGTCGCAGAAGCGCGGCCTCATCCTCGGCCCCCGCATCACCGCCGCCGGCTCCTGCGTCTCGCTCACCGGCGGCCATGGCGACGGCTCGCTGCTCTCGCCCGACATCCAAATCCCCCGCGGCCTCAATGTCGCCGACACCGTGGACGACATCGCGCACGTCGTCCGCCGCGACATCAAATACGGCGCCGACTGGATCAAGCTGATGGCCACCGGCGGCGTCATGGACCCGGTCTCGGACTTCCACGTCCAGGAGCTGAGCGAAGATCAGATGGCCATGGCCGTCGAGATCGCCCACCGGGCTGGAAAGAAGGTGATGGCCCACGCCGAGGGCGCGCAGGGCATCAAGGCCGCCGTCCGCGCTGGCGTCGACTCCATCGAGCACGGCACCATGCTCGACGAGGAGGGTGCGCGCCTGATGGTCGATCACCACACCTGGCTCGTCCCCACCCTCTACTGCTTCCAGCACGACATGGAAACCGGCCTCTCCAAGGGCCGCGACCCGGCATCCTTCGCCAAGGGACAGGAGATTCTCGCCGCGCAGGGCCCGGCCTTCAAGCTCGCGCTCGCCCACCACATCCCCATCGTCTACGGCGTCGATGACGACGACGTGGACCAGTCCGTCTCGAAGGAGTTCGGCGCGCTGGTGCGCGGCGGCCTCTCGCCGCTGGGCGCGCTGCAGGCGGCCACCCTCAACGCCGCCACCATGCTCGGCAAAGACAAAGACATCGGCTCGCTCGAACCCGGCCGCTACGCCGACATCGTCGCCGTCCAGGGCGACCCGCTGGCCGACATCACCGTCATGGAGCACGTGGCCTTCGTCATGCAGGGCGGCAAGATCGTCAAGGACCCCGCCCACCCCGACCGCAACCCGGTGATTCATATGAAGTAGCCGCAACACGGGCTCTGGAACACCGCCTGCGAAAGCCATTACCATCGAGGTATGCCGACCTTTGCGCCCGGCCAGACGCTGCTCATCGACGCAGACGACACCCTCTGGGAAAACAACGTCTACTTCGAGCGCGCCATCGCCGCCTTCATCAGCTATCTGAACCACCACGAGTACTCGCCCGCCGAGGTCCGGCAGGCGCTCAACGCCGTCGAGCGCGAGACCATCCTCGCCCACGGCTACGGCCTTTCCAGCTTCACCCGCTCGCTCGTCGACTGCTTCCAGCGGCTCAGCCCCGAGCACTTCAGCGAGGAGAAGCAAGCGCGCATCGAGGGCTTTGCCCGCTCCATCGCCGAGCGGGAGATCGAGCTTCTGCCTGGCGTGCCCGAGACGCTCGCCGCCCTCGCCAGCCGCCATCGCCTCATCCTGATGACAAAGGGCAACCACGCCGAGCAGGCTGACAAGTTCGCCCGCTCCGGGCTCTCGCCCTACTTCTCCGCCGTCGAGATCGCGGCCGAGAAAGATCCCGCCACCTACCGCGAGGTCCTCGCCCGCCACCAGCTCGACCGCGCGACGGCGTGGATGATCGGCAACAGCCCGAAGAGCGACATCAACCCCGCGCTAGCCGCCGGCCTCAACGTCGTCTTCCTCTTCCACAAGGACACCTGGGTCCTCGAGCACGCCACCCTCGACCCCGCGCCCCAGGGACAGCAACTCCTCGAACTCGAAGCCTTCGCCAGCCTCACCGATTTCTTCTAGCGCCGTTTGTTCGCAGCTCGTGGCCGAACAGCTCTGTCATCACGAACCGCCCCGCTCGCCACGTCGCGTCACCGCCGCAAAGAAAAGTGCGCGCACCGCAAAGAGTAGCGCTGGCCTCCTGGCCGGCTGTAGCGTGGGTCTCCTGACCCACGCTCCGCGATCCCACACGGCCACAAACGCACTGTCAATACCGCGAACACTCGATCCCCCAAAAAATGCACACTGACCACCACTTCCCCGCGACCGGGGTCGCACCCAATTGGCCTCTCTTGGCGCACAATGGACTCATGACTTCCGCGGGAGTGACGAAAAAAGCCGAACGACTCGCAGCACGGAACCGCCTTGGAGGGCCGATTTTGCCCACCCCCCATCACAGTTCCTGTGTATTTTGCGGTCTCTCTAAACGTTAACTAACATGTAATCAATGAGATAACATTTCATTATGTTAACTTATCCGTCAACAGAAATCCCGGTCTGTAAGTATCCACCGGCAGAGCCGGCGGCTTTAGGGTTGCTGGCCCCTCAAAGGGGCCTTTTCGCAACCGTCCGAAGCAAAAGCAAGAACAAAAGCAAAAGCCTCGTACTGCTGCCTTCACTGCCGCAGCGCAGGCAATTCGAGGGAGAACATACTCCCGGAATTCTCAAAGTTCTACTGCCACCCCGGCAGAGCCGGGGGATCTCCCTTTTGGATTAGGCCGAAGAAGGCCGCCTTTTAGCCGAAAGCCCGCCTCTTTTCGCGTGATTTGAACATGCCGGAACCGGCTCGGACGTGAGAAATGCCGAATAGCCGCCTTGCTCCTGTTGGCCGCACAAGCGGAGAACGAAGAGGAACCATGTATTCGCCCAAGTTCAACCAGGTCGCCGACCGCGCCACGCTGCTCGAAGCCATGCAGGCGCATTCCTTCGCCATCCTCTTCGGCCCGCAAGACGGTCCGACGATGACCGCCGCGCATCTCCCCCTGGTCGTCCGCGACCAAGGCCCACACGGCGTCCTCGAAGGCCACTTCGCCATGGCCAATCGCCACTGGCAAGCGCTCGCCGGCCGAGAGACCCTCGCCGTCTTTCCCGGCCCGCACAGCTACGTCTCGCCCGCGCTCTATACCGATCCGCTCTCGGTGCCCACCTGGAATTACATTGCCATCCACGCCTGTGGCACGCTCGAAATCCTCGACGGGGACGAGGCGAAAGAGTCGGTTCTCAAAGCCCTCATCGCCCTGCACGAGGCGGCCTTCGCCGCGCGGTGGGACGCGATGCCGGAGAGCTTTCGCCGGTCGATGCTCGCCGGCATTGTCGCCTTCCGCATTCCCATCGATCGCATCGAAGGCAAGTTCAAGCTCAGCCAGAACCGCGCACCCGAAGAGCGCGCCAATGTGCGGGCCGCTCATGCCGCGGGCAGCGAGGACCAGCGCGCGCTGGCCGCATGGATGACCCGCCTCAGTGGCTGAAAAGGCCGGCGGCGCGCCCCGCGCCCGGCTCCTGCAACAACGCAAGAATGTCTGGCGTGCGAAATTGCTGGGTTAGTGCTGCTGCTCTGCTTTGACGGCCTTCTCGCGCAAGGCGCGGAAACTCGCTTCCGCACCAACAGGGTCGTCCCAGGCTTTTTCCTGTTCCACCTTCGGGATGCCCCCATCCAACACAGTCTGAATCAGCGCCAGGCTCATATCCTCCGGGTACACAACCGCAGCCAGCCTGCCTTTCGTATCGAAGACAAAGACGCTCGGGATTCCCCATGCGTTGAAGGCCTTGAAGGTCCTGAAGTCGTTATCCAGGCAGACTGTAGTCCGCAGTGGAAACCGGCGGAGCACAGTCTCCACCTGCCGACGCGTCTCGTAGGTAACAGAAAGAAACTTGACGGGCTTCCCGGAAGACTGGGATTTCAGCGCATTCAGCTTCGGGAAAGAGGCGATGCAGGGTGCACACCAGGTTGCCCAGAAGTCCACCACCACGACCCTGCCGCTCAGTTCGGACCATGTGGGAGGATGCTCTCCCCGCAAAGTGGTGACATCGAGAAGAGGCTGACGAGTGCCCACCGCCAGCGGGGGGCGAATCGCAGGCTTTGGCAAAGATGCCTGGGCCACGAGCGACGGGAGGGTCAACAACGACGAGAGACACAGCAGCATGGAAGCGGGGAATCGCATCACGAGCGAAGTCTAGATTCCGATTGAGCGCGCGTCAATTGCCTCTTGCTGCCAGTCAGGCTCCCCGCCAGACGCAGATGCAACCGATTGACACCGTTTTGCCGGGACTGCTCTACTCAATCGGTTCACGGAGAGGGGCATCCTGTGCGCTACGGAACGTCGCGGCGGAATTTCGTCAAAGCAGCAGTGGCAGCAACGGTGGTGGGAGCAGTCACTCCTGGGGAAGCCGCGGGCCAGATGAAGTCGTCCAATGCGCCCGCGCCTCTTTCGCAGCCGAAGCGCCAGCAACCATCTGTGCAGGAAGCAATCTCGTTCCCGCGCCTGCACACCGGCCGTCAGCTTGCCCGCATCTCCTGCCCTCTGGGCGGCATCGGGACTGGAGGAATTGGATTAGGCGGGCGCGGCAATCTGCAGGACTGGCAGATCTTCAACCGCCCCGACTACGGCAACTCGCTGGAGTACGCCTTCCCGGCAATCTGGGTGAAGACCGGCGCCGCCGACCCCTTTGCCGCCGTCCTCGAGCGCCGACTGCTGCCGCCCTACGACCTGCAGCAGGAGGGCCTGGGGTTCGCCAACGTTCCTGGCCTACCCCGCTTCGCCGAGGCGCGTTTCCACGGCTCCTTCCCGCTCTCGCGGATCGACTTCGACGACCCCGTCTGCCCGGTTCACGTCGCTCTGGAAGCCTTCTCGCCCTTTCAACCCCTCGACGCCGACGCCTCCGGCCTGCCCGTCGCCATCCTCAGCTACGAGGTGCGCAACCCCGGCCCGGCGCCCGCCGAGGTCGCCGTCGCCTGGTCCATCGCCAACCCCGTGGGCACGGCCGACACGCGCCGCAACCAACCGCGCACCGGCTCGGGCCTGACCGGTCTGCTGATGACCGACACTGAGCTGCCTGCCGCCGACACCCTCAAGGGCTCGTTCGTCCTTGCCGCCCTGCCAGAGTCCGGCGCGGAGATCGAGACCCTCCCCGCCTGGCGCGGCGGAGCCATCTGGCGCGTGGGCCCGCAGGATTTCTGGTTTGAGAACTTCGCCCCCAAAGGCCATCTGGGCGCGCCGGCCGAGCCCTCGACCCCGGTCGGCTCAGTGCTGATTCGCCAGAGCGTTCCCGCCGGCGCCACGCGCCGCTTCCGCTTCCTGCTCGCCTGGCACTTTCCTAACCGCACGCCGGCACGCTGCGGCTGGGATGCGCCGAAGGGCCAGGAGCAGGCGCTGCTCGGCAACCACTACTCGACGCGCTTTGCCGATGCCTGGGCGGCCGCGGAGTTCGCCGCGAAGAACCTGCCCGCGCTCGAAGGCGCCACCCGCGCCTTTGTGGCCGAGGTCGGTGCCTCCACGCTCCCCGCCGCCGTCAAGGACGCCGCCACGGCCAACCTGACCACGCTGGTCTCGAACACCAGCTTCCGCATTGCCGACGGCAGCTTTCACGGTTTCGAGGGCTGCGGCGACAAGGGCGGCCTCGGCTTCGGCACCTGCACCCACGTCTGGAATTACGAAGTCGCCACCCAGTTCCTCTTCCCTGCCCTGGCCCGCTCGCTGCGCGAGACCAGCTTCGGTTACGCCACCGACGCCGAGGGCCACATGGACTTCCGTCACAAGCTGCCTCTCGGCCAAGAGCACTGGGGCGCGGCGGCGGCCGACGGCCAGATGGGCCAGATCGTCAAGCTCTGGCTGGACTGGACGCTCTTGGGCGACGATGGCTGGCTGCGTCGCCAATGGCCCGCCGCCAAACGGGCGCTTGAGTACGCCTGGCGGCCCGGCGGTTGGGACGAGCGGCGCTCGGGCGTGATGGACGGCGTGCAGCACAACACCTGCGACGTGGAGTACTACGGCCCGAATCCGATGTGCTCGAGCTGGTACCTGGCCGCGCTGCGCGCCGCCGCGCGCATGGCCCGGGCGATGGGAGAGGCCGGCTTCGCCGCCGAGTGCGAGCGCATGGCTGAAGAGGGCGCCCGCTGGATCGACCGCAACCTCTTCAACGGAGAGTTCTACGTCCAGCAGATTCGCGGCATTCCCGCGGACAAGATCGCCTCGGGCCTCATCGAAGGCATGGGCGCACGGGACAGTATGAAACCGGACTTTCAGGTCGGAGGAGGCTGTTACGCCGACCAGCTCGTGGGCCAGTACATGGCCTCGGTGGCCGGTTTGGGCGACCTGCTGGACCCCGCCCACATCCGTACAACGCTGGCCTCCATCTGGCGCCTGAACTTCCGCCGCGATCTCTCCCGCCACGCCTCCGCCCAGCGCGTCTATGCCCTTAACGACGAGGGCGCCCTGATTGTCGTCGATTACAGCAAGGGCGGCCGCCCCGAAGTTCCCATGCCTTACTACGCCGAGAACTGGACCGGCATGGAGCACTCGGTCGCCGCCCTGCTCATGGCCCACGGCATGGTCAGCGAGGGCGTGGAGCTGGTCGAAAACGTCCGCCGCCGCTACGACGGCGAGCGCGCCAACCCCTACGACGAAACCGAGTACGGCCGCCACTACGCCCGCGCCATGGCCAGTTGGGCCGCCTTCCCTGTCCTCTCCGGTTTTGCCTGGGACGCCCGCGCCGGCTCGCTCACCCTCGCTCCGCGCCTGGCCGTCTCACCCTTCCGCTGCTTCTGGTCAGCGCCGCAGGCCTGGGGCAGCTTCACGCTCGGCGCGCGCGCTCTTGAACTCAAGGTCAACGCCGGATCGCTGCCGCTCAAGGAGCTCACGCTCGCTCCCTTCGCGCCGGGCAAGCTCACCGCGGCCAGCGGCCGAGCCACCGTGCAGTGCACAGCCAGCCCCGCCGGCAAGGGAACGCGCATCCTCTTCGCCGCGCCTCTAGCCGTCGACCCCGGCCACCCGCTCACCGTGCGTGCCTGACCCCCCATCTCGAAAGGAACGCCATGCGCCGCTTTGCCCTTGCCCTGGTTCTCCTCGCCGCCGCCCCGGCGGTTTTCGCCGCCCCGCCCGCCGCGCCCACGCCCGCATGGAAGGCGCAACTC
>JBAVMZ010000214.1:0-5458 GCA_049690595.1 Occallatibacter sp.
GCAGGCACCGGCCGCTGCTCCGCCACGGGCGGCGCCCAAGACGGCCGCCGAGACTGCCGCCGCCGCCAACGACGAAGGGATGCGCCTCTACAAGGAGAAGCGCTACGTCGACGCCGCGGCAAAGTTCACCACGGCCTCGAACCTGCAGCCAAACAGCGCGCTCTTCGCCAACAACGCTGGCTTCGCCTTCTATCGGATGGCGCAGTACGACGATGCCGTGAAGTGGTTCCAGCGGACCATCGCTCTCGATCCCAAGCGCGCCATCGCCTGGCTCAACCTGGGCGACGCATATGTGAATCTCGGCAGGAAAGCCGAAGCCAGGGACGCCTTCGAGAAGTTCCTCGCGCTCGCACCGAACAGCCGCAGCGCCCCGGATGTTCGCGAGAGACTGAAGTCGCTACCGTATTAGCTCACCGGCGGCTTCAGGTACTGCTCGAAGTGAGCGAGGATGCGGTTGAAGAGGTGCGTGCGCACGTCAGGCCCGGCGATCGAGTGCGTCTTGCGCGGGTAAATCTGCAGGTCGTAGGCGATGCCCGCCTCGATCAGCTTCTGCACGTACTGCACGGAGTTCTCCATGTGCACGTTGTCGTCGCCGGTGCCGTGCACCAGCAGCAGCCGTCCCTTGAGATTGGCCGCCGAGTTGACCACGGAGAAGTCCTTGTAGCCCTCGGGAAAGTCGCCGGGCTCACTCATGTAGCGCTCGGTGTAGATCGAGTCGTAGTTCTTCCAATCGGTGACGGGCGCCACGGCGACGCCGGCGCGAAAGCGGTCCGAGTGCGACATGGCATAGAGCGTGAAGGTGCCGCCCCAGCTCCATCCCCACCAGCCCAGCCGCTTCGGGTCGAGCTGCGAATAGCGTGCCAGCGCGGCATCGACCACCGCCAACTGATCTTCGAGCTGCACCGGTCCGAAGTTGCGATAGCAGGCCTGCATGAACTCGCGCCCGCGCCCGCCGGTGCCGCGGTTGTCGGCGTGCAGTACCGCAAAGCCATGCTCGGCCAGCAGTTCGTCGAAGAGCAGGCCGTCGGACCAGCGGTTGGCCACCTCCGCGCCGCCGGGACCGCCATAGGGATTCACGATGAGCGGCACGCTCGCCGGCTCGCGGCCTTCAGGCTGCAGCAGCGTGGCGTAAAGCGTCGAGCCGTCTTTGGCCTTCGCCTCGATCTGCTCCGGAGCGCGCAGGCGGTAGGGTTCGAGCGCCCGCGTCGACCAGAACTCCTTGCACTTGCCCTGCTCGCTGCACAGGTTCACCGCCGGCGGCTCCATGCGCGACGAGCGGCGGTCGACAAAGGCCGTGCCCGCGGGAGCGAAGTTGCCCTGATGGTAGCCCGCACCCGCGCTCAGTTGCCTGCGCTCGCCCGCGAAGTTCACCTGCCAGAGCTGCTGATCGAGCGCGCCGCCCTCGTTCGAGGCGTAGTCGACGATCTGCTCCTTGAAGTCGACACGGTAGACCTCGCCCACCTCGAAATCGCCCTTGGTCAACTGGCGCTCGAGCTTCGCCGCTCCGGGATCGGCCGCGTCGAAGCTGTAGAGATAGAGGTGGGTGTGGCCGTCGGTCCAGTTGGCCAACACGATCTTGTCGCCGCCCACCCAGACGTCGTAGCCGTCGTCGATGAACTTCCCGTCGGCGACATCGAGCGCCTGCCGCGCCTTGCCGGTCGAGGCCTCGGCAAACCACAACGTGCGGTGCTTGTGGTCTCGGGTCAAGGTCTCGATCCACAAGGTCTTCGCGTCCATCCAGCCGAAGCGCGGAATGTAATCCTGCCCGGCCTGGATGGGCAGCTTCACCCACTGCGTCTTGCCGCCGCGCGCGCCCACCACGCCCACGCGCACCTCCGGGTTTGGGTCGCCCGGCTGCGGATAGCGTTGCGAATCCACCTTGGCGTGCGTGGGAATCCAGTCAGTGATTGGGTAGGCCGGAACCTCGGTCTCTTTCATTTCGAGATAGGCCAGGTTCTTCGAGTCAGGTGACCAGAAGTAATTGCTGCGCGTCTCCAGCTCCTCTTCGTAGACCCAGTCGACCTCGCCGTTCATCGTGGTCTGGTTGGGCGCGGGGGCCACCAGGACGGTCTGCGTCAGCGGGTCCTTCAGATGCACCACCGCCAGGCCGTGGTCGCGGATGAAGGAGATCGACTCGCCGTTGGGCGAGAACTTGGGATCGTCGCCCGAGGCCGCTCCGGCCGAGCCGATCTCGACGCCGGTGCTGTTGTGCAGGTCCCAGAGCCAGAGCCGCCCATTCGAATCGAAGACCAGGTGCGCCGAGTCGGGCGCCCACAGGTAGCTGGCCATGTGGTAGCGGTCGCGGTGGTCGCGGTCGGTCTCAGTGCCCGCGGCGCCGGAGAGCGAGGCCAGCTTGGCACGACTCACCATCACGTGCGCCTTGGCCGTCGCCGGGTCCAGGTCCACCAGCTCGCCGCCGTCCAGATAGGTCAGGTGCTTGCCGTCGGGCGACCAGGTGAGGCCGCTGGGCGGGTGGCCGATCAGCGGACCATGGGCAAAGATGGCCTCCACGGTCAGCGGCTTGGCCGGCGCCTGAGCGGCAACGGGAAGAGCGGCAAGCGAGAGCAGGAGAGCGAAATGCGGCAGGGGCGTGCGGTTCAAACCAGGGTTCCTCCGGCAGCGGGCGGCTGGGCAGCCACCGCCGCGCGGGAGCCGGGGCGGAGCGCCTGCCAGAAGTGTAATTCAAGGGGCTTGAGGCGGTTCCGGAGTGCTTGTGGACTCTCTATCTTCGCGCCAGGCGGCTTTTCATTCACCGCGCGGACAAGGAACCGCCGGTGGGGAGTCCGGTTGCGGAAAGGGCCATTTGAGGCGTTCGGCTCGGGGATTGAGCAAGCGGAGGGGAATATTGGGGAGTTTCCGGCTCTGTTGTCATATGATAATCATCCATCAAATAGATGATTATCACCTCATATACAAATGATAATCGCAACAAATATGGATGATTATCGTGATTATTTTAGATGCTTATCATCCACGATGTGCTAGATTATCAACCAATGAACCAGCGCTCCCTCGCCGCCCCCCTCAACGAATCCCTCGCCGATACCCCCGCCGTCCTCGTCAACGGCGCCCGGCAGACCGGCAAGAGCACCCTCGTCCAATCTCCCCAGCTCGCCGGCCGCGACCGCGCCTACCTCACCTTCGACGACCCCGGCCTGCTGGGGGCTGCACGCCGCGACCCCAGCGGCTTCGTCGCCGGCCTCGGCGACCGCGTCACCCTCGACGAGGTCCAGCACGTCCCCGAGATCTTTCCCGTCCTCAAGGCCGCCATCGATCGCGACCGCCGCCCGGGGCGCTTCCTGCTCACCGGCTCGGCCAATCCCATGCTGTTGCCTCTGCTCGCCGACTCGCTTGCTGGCCGCATGGAGGTGCTCACACTCTGGCCTTTTTCCCAGGGCGAGCTCGAAGGCCGCACGGAGACCTTTCTCGACACGCTCTTCTCCACCGGCCCGTTGCCCTGGTCCGGCGCCCCTTCCGGCCTCGCCCGCCCGCAGTTGCTAGAGGCGATTCTCGCCGGCGGCTACCCCCCTGCCATCGCCCGTCCCTCGCCGGCCCGCCGCGCCTCCTGGTTCCAGTCTTACCGGATGACCATGCTGCAGCGCGACATCCGCGACCTGGCCAACATCGCCGACGCCACTGCCGTCCCGCGTCTGCTCTCCGTCGTCGCCGCCCGCGCCGGCAGCCTGCTGAACTTCGCCGACATCTCCCGCACGCTCGGCCTGCCGCAGACCACCATGAAGCGCTACTTCGCTCTGCTGGAGAGCACCTTCCTCGTGCAGCTCCTCCGGCCCTGGGCCACCAACCTGGGCAAGCGCGTCATCCTCACCCCCAAGGTCTACCTGAACGACACCGGCCTGCTGGCCGCCGTCCTCGGCGTCACTCTGGACCGGCTGCGCCAGGACGGCTCGCTGCTCGGCGCGATGCTGGAGAACTTCGTCCTCATGGAACTGCGCAAGCAAGCCGCCTGGAGCCGGACGCAGCCGGAGATCTACTACTGGCGCACGGCCAGCGGACAGGAGGTCGATCTGGTTCTGGAAGATCGCGCCGGCCGGCTGGTCGGCATCGAGGTCAAGGCCTCGGCCACGCTGGGCGCCGCCGACGTGCGCGGCCTGCAGGCCATGGCCGACGCGGCGGGTCCGCGCTGGCTCCGCGGGCTGGTGCTCTACGCCGGAGCCGAAGTTGTGCCCTATGCCGCCAACCTGCATGGTGTGCCGCTGCAGTGGATGTGGAAGGGGTAGGACAGGCATCCGCGCCGCCGAGAGTTCGAAACCCGCGCCTCAGGCCAGCGCCGCAATCACCAGCGCCAGGCCGCCGGCCACCACAGCCAGCAGCCGAAGCGCAGCAGAGAGATAGCCGCTGAGATCCGCAAAAGTAGCCGGGGTGTTCATGGGCAAGATTCCTTTCTGCCTGTGGCCAACTGGCAGGCCTTCCGGCTCCGGGCTCCGCGCCGGGCAGGGCAGAGAGCTGGCGCGAAGACCCCGGAGTTCCGGAAGGACGGGGGGAGGGCCTGCTGCCTGCTATGTTGGCCAGAAGAGCATTTTGTGACAGGCCAGGATGCCGGAAGCGCGGATTCTGCCTGGCGGCTTCCCTTATTGCACGAAGGCCGTTGACGAATAGGCCGCGAATTCGCTTTACTGGAATTCCCCAAGTCCCCGAGCCACAGCGGGAGGCCGCCCGGGCTCGTCCGGCATCCCCGTTGGCAAGCAGCAGAAAGACCAGGAGGTCCTGATGAAGATTACTGACACGATCGGAGCGGTCCTGAGGAACAAGGCCGTCAACCGCGTTCTCTCCATCGCGCCCAGCCAATCGGTCTACGAGGCCCTGGAGTTGATGGCCCAGAACGACGTCGGCGCGCTGCTGGTCCTCGACGACGGCAAGCTCGCAGGCATCTTCTCCGAGCGGGACTACGCCCGCAAGGGCGTGCTGATGGGCCACCATTCCAGGGAGACGCAGGTCAGCGAGGTCATGACCAGCCCGGTCTTCTTCGTCAACCCGGAGAATTCGGTCGACGACGGCCTCAACCTGATGACCACCCGCCACTTCCGTCACCTGCCCGTGGTGCTGAACGACGAGGTCGTTGGCCTGGTTTCCATTGGCGACCTGGTCAAGTGGGTCATCAGCGGCCAGGCCCACGCCATCGAGTCGCTGCAGGGCTACATCTCCGGCTCCTACCCGGCGTAGCGCGCTGTTCAGGCGTGAGCACCACCATCGCAGGGCGATCCCGGGCGATGCGAGACGCATTGGGACGGACAGGACACGAGTTGCCGAAGTCTTCCGAGGAGGACAGATGAGCGTTGAACAGGCACCTGCGGACGCCAGCGGCGAGTTCCGCATCGGCGGCGACCTTCCGGTCTACCGTCTCGGCTATGGCACCATGCGGCTGGTGGGCGAGGGCGCCTGGGGCGAGCCGGCCGACCCAGCCGAAGCCCGCCGCGTCCTCCGCCGCGCTGTCGAGCTC
>JBAVMZ010000215.1:0-3495 GCA_049690595.1 Occallatibacter sp.
GAATCCGGCTCCCGCGCGCCCGCCTGCCTCTGAGGCGCGCAGGCCCGCGGCCCAGCCCGTCCCTCCGCCGGCCGGGCAGATCGAGGTCCAGGAGCGCGCCGACGCCGCCGTGCATACTGAGACCGTCAGCGCCCGCAACGTCAGCGGCTACCGTCTGCCCCCCAGCACCCTCCTCTTCCTCGGCGACCGCCCGCAGCAGGTGCAGAAAGAAGAGCTGCGCGAAGAAGCCCGCATCCTCGAAGAGAAGTGCGCCGAGTTCGGCGTCCTCGGCCAGGTGGTGGCCATCACCCCCGGCCCCATGGTCACCACTTACGAGTTCAAGCTCGAGAACGGCGTCAAGTACTCCCGCGTCACCTCGCTCGCCGAGGACCTCTGCCTGGCCATGCGCGCCGAAAGCATCCTCATCGAGCGCATGCCCGGCAAGCCCACCGTCGGCATCCAGGTCCCCAACCGCGAGCGCGAGACCATCCACCTGCGCGATGTGATCGAGAGCGAGGAGTTCGGCAAGGCAAAATCGCGCCTGACCCTGGCCATGGGCAAGGACATCAACGGCCGCATCGTCCCCGCCGACCTGGCCGTGATGCCCCATCTGCTCATCGCCGGCTCCACCGGCTCCGGCAAATCCGTGGCCATCAACGCCATGATCATGAGCCTGCTCTTCCGCACCACCCCGCAGCAGGTCCGTCTCATCCTCGTCGATCCCAAGCGCGTCGAGCTGGGCATGTACGAAGGGGTTCCGCACCTCTTCACGCCCATCATCACCGAGCCCAAGCTGGCCGCCAACGCCCTGCGCAACGCCGTCCGCGAGATGGAGCGCCGCCTCAAGCTCCTCGCCTCGCGCAGCGTCCGCAACATCGACCAGTACAACAAGCTCTTCGACACCAACGCGCCTTCGCTCTTCGACCAGGCCGAGGACGAGGAGCCGCTGCCCTACATCGTCATCATCATCGACGAACTGGCCGACCTGATGATGCTCGACCGCGCCAACGTCGAGGAGTCGGTCACGCGGCTCGCCCAGATGGCCCGCGCCGTCGGCATCCATCTGATTCTCGCCACCCAACGGCCCTCGGTCGATGTCATCACCGGCCTTATCAAGGCCAACATCCCCACCCGCATCAGCTTCCGCCTGGCCACCAAGGTCGACTCGCGCACCATCCTCGACACCAACGGAGCCGAGGCTCTGCTCGGCCGCGGCGACATGCTCTTCCTGCCCCCCGGCACCAGCCGCCTGCAACGCCTGCACGCCCCCTACGTCAGCGAGAAAGAGACCGCCGCGGTGGTCGACTTCTGGAAGTCGCAGGGCGACGCCGAGTACGCCGAGGGCTTCCTCGACTCCCCGCGCGACGAGCGCACCGGCCCAGAGGGCTCGGCCAGCGGCGAGGACGAGAACGACCCGCTCTTCAACGACGCCGTGCAACTGGTCTTCGAGTTCGGCAAGGCCTCCACGTCGCTGCTCCAGCGCCGTCTGCGCATCGGCTACGGCCGCGCCGCGCATCTCATCGACTTGATGGAGCGCGACGGCCTCGTCGGCCCCGCCGACGGCTCCAAGCCCCGCGAACTGCTCAAGTCACCGAACTGGTTCCACGAGGTCCCGGCCGCGATTGAATAGCCCGGACCGCGTGGCGTCCCTTTTCGAGAATCCCTATCCCACACACTTTGGGGCAGCTCGATGGCTGCCCCAAAGCAAATCAACTTGCCTGATCGTTGCAGCAAGCCGTCAGTCAGCTGCCCCCACCGGCTCCAGTTCGTCTTCTTCGTACGCCTGTTCGCCGAATTCAAAGGAATCCAGTCCGGCTTCCTCCTCCTTGTGCGTCACCTTGACCGGCGTGAACAGGTCGATCACCTTCAACATGCCGAAGGTGAAGACGAAGGCCCACACCGACGAGAAAGCGGTGGCGGCCAGTTGCTTGAAGAAAAAGCTGTAGTTGCCCAGCAGGAGCCCGTTGGTGCCCGCCGGATTGAAGGCCTTGTCGGCAAAGACGCCCAGCAGCACAATGCCCAGGAATCCGCCCACGCCGTGCACGCCCCACACATCCAGCGCATCGTCCCAGTGCAGACGGTTCTTCAGCGCAACGGCGTAGTAGCAGACCACGCCGGAGACCACGCCGATGATGACCGCAGTGGTGGGCGAAACATAGCCCGAGGCCGGCGTCACCGTGGCCAGGCCGGCCACCGCGCCCGTCAGCAGGCCCAGGAAGGTGGGCTTCTTCTCGTTCAGCCACGCCACGATCAGCCATGTCACGGCGGCAAACGAAGCGGCCACGTCGGTGTTCACGAAAGCGGTCGCCGTCACCGAGTCCACGCGGAACTCGCTGCCGGCATTGAAGCCATACCAGCCGAACCAGAGCAGGCCGGTGCCCAGCGCCACCAGCGGAACGCTGTGCGGTCCGCGATCGAGCACGCGCCGCCTGCCTACGTAGAGCACGCTGGCCAGCGCGGCGATGCCGGCGATGTTATGCACCACGATGCCGCCGGCGAAATCGAGAACGCCCCACTGCGCCAGAAGGCCGCCGCCCCAGATCATGTGGACGAACGGGAAGTAAACGAAGGTGAGCCAGCCGGTGAGAAACAGCATGTAGGCCTTGAAGGTCACGCGGTTGGCAAAGGCGCCGGTGATCAGCGCCGGCGTGATGATGGCGAACATCATCTGATAGGCCATGTGCACAAACAGCGGAATGCCGTCGTTCGCGGGCGAGGCCGTGTTCAGCGAGATGTTGCGCAGGCAGGCGTAATGCAGGTCGCCGATGATGCCGTGCCAGTCGCCGCTGAAGCAGAGCGAGTAGCCGTAAAGGTACCAGATCACCGTGGTCCAGCCCATCGAGACAAAGCTCTGAATCATGATGGCCAGGACGTTCTTGCGGCCAACCAGGCCGCCGTAGAAAAAGGCCAAACCGGGAGTCATCAGCATCACAAGGCTGGTGCACAAAAGCATGAACCCGGTATCGCCGGTATTGAGATGAAGCATAGAGTCCTTTCCCCAACGCGAGATTCACGACTCGCGCAATCGGCCCGGGAAGCTGGCCAGGCCGCGGGGATATCCCCACGCCTTCCATCGCTTCCTGAAGCCCGAAGTACTATTCCGTCCGGGACCAAAGGCGGTCTGTGAGCGGCAGCACACGGAAAGTACGAGCCTCCGTGCCGGCTCCCCGATTTGCCGGTTGTTGGACGAACAGTTCCCCCCGCGTTCCCCATCTCCATACCCTGCCCCGCGATGCAACAATAAGATGCATGTTCAACTTCGGCAAAGAACACGAGCTGCCCACTTTGCTGTTGATTGACGACGACATGGTCAGCCGCGAGGTGCTGGCAACCGTGCTCACCATGGAGGGCTACACCGTCCACACCGCCACGGACGGCACGGACGCGCTGACCCGCCTCGACCGCCAGGAGTGCGTCCCCGGCGTCGTCCTGCTGGACGCGCAGATGCCCGGCCTGAGCGGCGCCAGCCTGGTGGCCGCGCTGCGCCCGCGGACCGAGGCCGCCATCGTCGTCATC
>JBAVMZ010000216.1:0-2012 GCA_049690595.1 Occallatibacter sp.
CCTCCGGGCGGAGGCCCTGGCGGAGGCGGTCCACCGCCTGGAGGCGGCCCTCCCGCTGGAATGTTCGGCGGCGCGGGAGCGGGGAAGAAGTACACCCTGACAGCCACGGTGAGTTTCCGCAACGTGCTGAACCATCCGAACTACGCGAATCCGAGCGGCGATCTCTCGTCCCCGTATTTCGGGGAGTATCGCAGCCTGGCCGGCTTCGGGCCGATGGGTGCGGCGACCACCTACAACCGGAAGATCGATCTGCAACTCAGGCTGGCGTTCTAGATAGCCGACGTGGAGGAAGGGATGAGCAGAACAATGATGACGCGGCGACGAGTAATCGCAAACGGAATGACGGCGCCCGTCTGGGCTGGCGTGTCGCGCCTGCTGGCATTCGCGCCCGGGCAGTTCTGGAATGAACGGCCTGCCTCGGAATGGTCGGAGACGGAGATTGAGCAACTGCTCAGCCGGTCGCCCTGGGCTAAGGAAGCGGAAGCACAGTTCAAGATGCCCGGTGGCGACGGTTCGCAGTCTGGAGGGCCCGGCGGTGGTGGCGGCGGAATGGGAGGACCTCCAGGAGGCGGCGGTGGCGGTATGGGTGGCCCGGGCGGTGGTGGCGGCGGAATCGGCGGACCTCCGGGCGGCGGTGGCATGGGTGGACCCGGTGGAGGTGGCCCGGGCGGTGGCGGACCGGGCGGTGGCATGCCCCAGATGAAGGCGACAGTGCGCTGGGAGAGCGCGGCGCCTGTTGTCGAGGCGCGCAAGAAGCAGCCGGATCCGGAAGCCGCGGAGAACTACATTATCAGCGTCAGTGGATTGCCCCTCTTCGGCGGTCCACCTCCGGGCGGCGGACCTGGCGGCCCGCCTCCAGGCGCGGGAGCTGACTCGCAGGCGGGCGGCGAGCGGCCTGATCGTCCCGCTCCGGCGCCTGAACAACGGAAAGCCATGATCGGGACCTTAAAGCAGTCCAGTGCGCTGCAGCGCAAGGGAAAGGACCCGATCGCGGCCGGCCGTGTGGGGGAATTGGAAGGTAGCGAAACCCCTACGCTGCTCTTCTATTTCCCCCGCGCGGGCGATCCCATCTCTCTCGCGGACAAAGAAGTCACTTTCCTCACGCGCATCGGTCCCTTGCAACTGAAGGTGAAGTTCTCAGTCAAGGATATGCAGTACCACGGTCAGGTTTCTCTTTGATGCGTGGCCGGTCGCCCGAAGCTCCCTCAACTTCGGGCGGCCGGGTTCTTTCGAGGCCAGTCGAAAGGCCGTGTTCCGCATCCATGTTCCGCTCCCCCGTGCTTCCCTCAACTCAGCGCCTGCGTCTGTCTGCCCGGCCGGTCACCGAGCGTGCCCGGCGGCGTTGACAGGCAAGCCGTTCCTCGCTGGTACACTAGGGTATTGTGGGGGCGAAGTTCGCGTAACGCGTCCTCAAGCTAATCCGTCAGTAGGTGTGTTCAGGAGGTCTGTGTCTCGATTCAAGTTCCGCTCGAGCGGGGTGTCGCTTTGCCTTCTTCTCACCCCGGCACTCATGTTCGCTCAGGAAGGAGCGCGGCTCGCGGTTACCGTTCTGGATCCTTCCGATGCTGCGGTTCCCGGGGCTAAAGTGACCGTTGTCGAGAAGGGCCGCGGCGCAGCGCATACGGGTGAGACCGAGGTCACGGGCACGACGTATTTCAACGCTCTGAATCCGGGCTCCTATCGGGTAGAGGTTGAAAAGACAGGTTTCGAGAAGTACACCGTTGAGGACCTCCAGTTGCACGCTCGCGATTTTCAGTCGCTGCGTCTACAGGTCCGCGTCGCGGCCGCGGAAAAGGCGGAAGTCACGGTCAAGGGTGAAGTCGAAGGCGTGCAGATCGACCCCTCCACGGGAACTACCGTGAATGGCCGGTACGCCTCGGATATTCCTTCGAACTCGCGCAGCATCCAGGCGCTGGTCCTAATGGCCCCGGGCGTCACTTACGCCGGCGGGGACAGGGGCGGTGGAGACGTTAACTCGAACGGTCTCCGTTCGAATACGAACTATTACACCG
>JBAVMZ010000217.1:0-11318 GCA_049690595.1 Occallatibacter sp.
ACCCCGAGGCGCGCATCCTCCCGCTCGACGGCTCGCCCCTGCCCGTGCGCGTGGTGGTGCACGCCCAGGCCGCGGCCGACGGACAGATCCTCCTGGAGCTGCCCGCCGGCTGGAGCTCCTCGCCCGCGCAGGCCGAGTTCCACCTGAAGGCCGCCGGCGACTCCGAGCCGCTCGAGTTCCGGGTCTCGACCGATGACGCAAAGGCCGGCTCGTTCACCGTCCAGGCCGTGGCGCAATCCGGCGGGCAGGAGTACCGCTCCGGCTGGCAGAGCGTGGGCTACCCAGGCCTGCGCCCCTACAACCTTTACCGCCCCGCGCAACTGAAAGCGCGCAAGGTGGACGTGCGCGTGACCCCTGGCCTGCGCGTGGGCTACGTGATGGGCACCGGCGACCTGGTTCCCGAGGCGATCGAAGGCCTTGGGCTCAAGGTCCACCCGCTGACAGCGGCCGAGCTGACCTCCGGGGAACTTTCGGGCTACGACGCCATCGTGGTTGGCATCCGCGCTTACTCGGCCCGGCCGGAGCTGGCCCGGGCCGAGCCGCGCCTGGACGAGTGGGTCCGCAGCGGCGGCACGCTCATTGTCCAGTACCAGAGCGCGAACTTCCCCGCCCCGCTGCCCCTCTCCCTGGGCCGCTCGGAGCGCGTGGTGGACGAGGAGGCCTCGGTCGAGCTGCTGGCCCCCGCCGATCCGCTGCTCTCCGCGCCGAACCGGATCACCCGCGCCGACTTCGACGGCTGGGTGGAGGAGCGCGGCCACTCCTTCCTCGAGAGCTGGGACCCTGGCTTCACCGCCCTGACCGAGACCGCCGACCCGGGCCAGGACCCGCAGCGCGGAGGGCTCGTCGTCGCCCACCCCGGCAAGGGGACCTATGTCTACGTCGCCTACGCCCTCTACCGCCAGCTCCCCGAGCTGGTTCCAGGGGCCTACCGGCTGCTGGCCAACCTGCTGAGCGCCAGCCGCGCCTCCGGGTCCGGCGCCTCGCAACGCTGAGCTGCTTTGCGAGGGGTCGGCCGGCCAGCCAGGGAAGCTGGCGCCCCGGCCAGCGCCGGTACGGACCGTCTCGCAGGGCTCGAAACACAGGCGAAAAAGCCGTCACATCGGCCGTAAGTCATTGTTAAAAATAGGTAAATTCGTCATATATTCATAAACTTTTGCGATTCTGAACCACGGTAGAGGCCGGGGAGAATTCCGTCTGGCGGAACTTCCTCGGCCTGCCGAATGCGTCCACCGAGATCCGATACGCAACGCAATCGAACTCATGATGAGGATTGCGGATACAGGTGGACAGGCTGCCGACCGGAGATGGAACGCGGCCAGCAATCAACCCGAAGTAGTAAGGACTAAGGACAAAGAGAGGCCCAATGAACCTGAGCTTACGGACTGCCGCTGTCGCGCTTCTGGCAGCGAGTCTAGTCGTTCCGAGCGTCTACGCAGGCGATCCCGCCCAACCGGCCAAAAAGCACGTGGCCACCAAGAAGGCCAAGCCGGCCCCCAAGCCCACCGTCGAAGATCAGATTGAGGCCCTCCGTCACGACCTGGAGAGCCAGATCAACGCCCTGAAGAGCGACCTCGCGGCCAAGGATGCCCAGTTGAGGCAGGCTGAGGCCACCGCCGCCGAGGCCAAGGCCGAGGCCGCCAAGGCCGCTGCCGCCGCTTCGTCCGATGAGCAGGCCGTCAGCTCGAACACGGCCGCCGTCAGCACCCTGCAGTCCACCGTCACCGACCTGAAGGCGAACTCCCTCTCGCTGGCCACCACCGTCTCCGACGAAACCGCCAAGATGAAGAAGGATATCGCCAACCCGAACGTCCTTCACTACAAGGGAATCTCCATCACCCCTGGCGGCTTCGTGGCGGCTGAAACTGTTTACCGCTCCAAGGCCACCGGCGGCGATATTCCCACCCCCTTCAGCGCCATCCCCTACGAGCACGCCGACGCTTATTCGCTGAGCGAGTTCTTCGGCAGCGCCCGCCAGTCCCGCATCACCATGCTGGCTGAGGGCAAGACCACCTGGGGCACGCTGCGCGGCTACTACGAGGCTGACTTCCTGGGCACCGGCATCAGCTCGAACAACAACCAGTCCAACAGCTACGTCCTCCGCCAACGCGTCATTTACGCCCAGGCAGAGACGAACACCCACTGGACCGTCGCCGGTGGTCAACTCTGGTCGCTCGCCACGGAACAGAAGAAGGGCATCACTTCCGCGCCCGGCGACGTAGCCTCGCCGCAGACCATCGACCCGAACTACGTTCCGGGCTTCGCCTGGACCCGCCAGTACGGCTTCCGCGTCGTCAAGACCATGAAGAACGCGGCCGTTGGCGTCGCCATCGAGAACCCGCAGCTCCTTTACACCGCCTCGCTCTCCGGCAACGAGCCCTATGCCGTCCTCGGCAGCGCCGGCAACAACGGCGGCAACTACAACGCCGGCATCAGCGCCTGCTCGCCCGCCACCTCCATCGTCAACTACAGCAACCAGGCCCTGCTCGACTCGGCCGGCAACACCGTCATGGTCGCCGTGCCGGTCTACAAGACGGTCAACTCCTGCGCCAACGTGGCCAACCTCTCCTTCAACCAGGCGCCGGACGTGATCGCCAAGATCGCCATCGATCCCGGCTGGGGCCACTATGAACTCTTCGGCATCGGCGGCTTTGCCCACGAGACGGTTTACCCCGGCGAAACCACCGACGGCAACCTCTACGGCGGCAACAAGGACGTCTATACCGGCGCCGCCGTGACGCCCTCGCTGACCACCGCCGCCAACTTCTCCAACTCCATCAAGCTCGGCGGATTCGGCGGCAGCCTCCGCGTCCCCGTCGTCGCCAACAAGGTCACCTTCGGCGTCAAGGCTCTCTACGGCCCGGGCATTGGCCGCTACGGCAACTCGACGCTGGCCGACGTGACCGCGGACGCCAACGGCAAGCTGGCCCCCATCCACAACTTCAGCGGCCTGGTCACGCTGGAAGCCACTCCCACTCCGCGCCTGACCCTCTACCTGAACTACGGCGGCGACTACGCCGGCCGCGCCGATTTCGCCACTCCGACAGCAACCACCCTGGCCGCTCCTCAGCCCTGCTTCATCGTCAAGGGCATGACGGGCTGCCAGAACACCTTCTCGGCGGACGGCAAGACCGGTTCGCTGACCCTGCCCAGCACCCTCACCGGCGCCGAAGTCGCCGCCGGCAAGTGGGGCGGCACCTGGACCAACCAGGCGACCTTCCTCTCCATGGCCGCCCCGGCGGCCGTCGGCTACGGATCGCGCATGCTCAACAACTCCTCCTGCCTCTCCACCACGGCTCCCGGCTACAACGGCAGCTCGACGGGCTACTACCCCGGCGGCTCCTGCGGCGCCCAGACCCGCAGCGTCCAGGAGGTCACCGGCGGCTACTGGTACGACATCTACAAGGGCGACCGCGGCCGCCTGCGCCAGGGCATCCAGTACGGCTACGCCGTGCGCGAAGGCTGGTCGGGCGCGGCTGCCACGGCCGGTGGGCCTGGCATCGGCGCCAAGGGCATCGACAACATGTTCTGGACCACCTTCCGCTACTACCTGCCCTAAAAACCCTCCGGCAACCCGGAGAACCAAGGGGCGGCCCGCAATGGGCCGCCCCTTCTTTTCCCCGCGTCGGACGAATCCGGCTGCAAAGGAACTCGTCCCAGTCCCCCACCGGCGTCACCGACCCGCGAGATAGGAAACCTCCGGGTGCCCCGCCCTCGCCGCGTCTGTGTTTCTGCGGCTATACCGGTTCCAGAATAGCTGTACCCCGAAACGAATTACTCAAGTGGCATTTTCCTCAAGAAAATGCCACCTTATCTCTGCTTTTTCGGCCGTACCGAGGACGAGCATCGAATCCGTGAGGTCTCTCCTGGAGGACGCTCGCCCTCCCTGCCGCGCCGGATTCCGGAACGACGGTGGCGCTCTTGTCACTCCGGCCAGTGCCGGCGGTCACAGTCAACCGTCCCGCTTCCGCGCCATCCTATGGATGGTAGGGCGGAGTTCAAGCAGGCTGGCGGACACGCCGGACCATTATTGTTCCCGCGCCAGCAGACCGCGGAAACAGGGCCTTCCAAGGATGGACAGGCAGTCCGAAAGGGCAGCCCACTTTGGTGTAGGACGGCAGCGGCAGAGCATCCCTTCATGCGAGGAAAAACAGCCTCGCGGGACTCTGCCGCTGTTTTTCTATTTGCACACAATTCCCGGCGCTGCTCTACTCCCGGCCGCGCGGTTCCCCGGTCGGCAGAAACGCCAAACCCGCAAGCTCGCTCCCCGAGGCCAGCGCGTCGCGCAGATGCTCCGGATTGGCCCCGCTCCGCCGCTCCGCCGCCCGCACCAGTTCGAGCGCCCGCGCGGGCGCGGTGGCCGCGGGCAACCGGAAGATCCACGGCACGTTGGTCGAGGTCAGGCGGCGGTCGTCGCTCAGCGCCACCACGGGCACGAAGGCCTTCAGCGCCAATTGCTCGGCCAGGTGCGCGGCGGCGGTGTCCAGCGCCATGATCGCCAGCGCCCGCTCGTCCAGCAGCGCATGAACCAGTTGCGTCGAGGCCGCGCCCCAGTTCTGATCGCTGGCCACGGGCAGAATCGCCCACGCCCGCCCTCCCGAATCACTCAGCGCTGCAGCCAGCTCCGGCGAGGCGGCCAGCTCGGCGGCATGAGGCCCAAAGAGCACCAGCTTCAGCGCCCCGGCCGGCGCGTCGGCGGGGTGCGGCCCGGCGTAGTCCACGCCATCCTCGCCCACCCGCGCATACGGCGCCTGCCGCGCAGCCTCGCTGACTTGCTGACTCGCCGGCCCGCTGCCTTGCTGACTGACAGCCGTCCCCGCCGCGGGTGTCTTCTCCATCGGCGCCACCCGGTACGTGATCGTCCCGTTGTGCACGGTGCCCAGGTACATCGGCGCCACGTTCTTCTGATTCGGATCGAAGACCATGTGCCCGGTCACGCCGTCGTACTCTTCGATATTGGCCAGCGCATCGTGAATCCGCGCGCGGTTCAGGCCGGCCTTGCAGACCGACTGGAGCAGCGCATTCATCGCGTCGTAGGCCAGCGCCGCAAACTGCTCCGGCTTTTCGCCGTAGCGCTTCTCGAAGCGCTGGTTGAAGCCGAGCCACTTCGGATCGTTGCGGGTCGGGTCGTAGGGGAAGACCGCCTCGAAGCCCTCGGCCGCAGGGCCCGCCGCAGCCAGCATCTCCGGCCCCAGCGTGCGATAGGCGCCGAAGACGCGCTGCTTCATTCCGGCGGCGCGCATCTGCTTGAGAATCCCGGCCGTCTGCGCCTGGTCGGCCCAGAGCACGACGGCATCGGCGCGGGAGCTGGCGATGACGTGCAACTGCTTGGAGAAATCGGTGTCGCCCGGCAGATACTTCTGCTCGATGACGATGGGATGGCCGAGACGGCGCGAGGCGTCGCGCAGCTTGAGCACGCCGAAGCGGCCGTAGCGCGAATTGACGCGCAGAATGGCCACGCGCTTCAGGCCGAGCTCGGTGAAGATGCGCCGCGACAGCGTCTGGCACTGCACGCGGTCGTCCTGCACGTCGGTGAAGAACCAGGGGATATAGGTCTCGGGAATCGTCGGGTCGGTCGAGGCCGAGTTGACAATGGGAATCTCGGCACGGAGCGCGACGCGCAGCGCGATGTGCGTGGACTCGGAGCTGATGGAGCCGAAGATCGCCCAGTCCTGGTCGTCGTAGACCATCTTCACGGTCTCGTTCGAGGCCGATCCCCAGATGGCCGGGTCCGTCGGGCGGTCGTCGCCATAGACGGCCTTGGCCTGCCAGTTGTCGTAGTCGTTGTGTTCGAGGAGCCGGAAGGGCTTGCCGCCGTAGCCGCCGCGGGCGTTCCACTCCTCGACGGCCAATTGCGCGCCGTGCAACATGCGGGTGCCGAAGACCGCCTCGGGGTTGGGCTCGACCGGGCCGAAGAAGCCTATGCGGACCTCGGTGAGGTTCTTCGGCTCGGGCAGATCGCGGCCGGCTCCGGAGTAGATGTTGGGATGGGTGTAGTTGAGGTCGTACGGCTGAGCGAACTTCGAGTACGGGCTCATGTCCGCCGGCTCGCCGGCATAAGGAACGACCTCGCGATCCCGCGGCGGGCCGGGCGGATTCTTCCCGCACTCGCACTTTGGAATATCCTGTGCCGCGGCGCTCACCGCGACGGCCAACGCCGCCGCGGTCCAAACCCATCCCTTGCGCATGAACTTACTCCTTGGGCGTCTTGTCCTTGTCGGTGCGGAACATGGCGATCGCTTCAATCTCGATCAGCAGCTCCGGCCGGCAGAGGTGCGCTTCAATGCCCGTCGAGGCAGGCAGCGGATCCAGGCCCTGCTCTTTGAAGAACTGCGTGCGCAGGCGGTTGAACTCGTCGTAATCGCGGTCGATGTCGCGCAGGTAGCAGGTGGTGCGGACGATGTCGTGCCAGTTGGCGCCTTCGCTCTTGAGCAGGCCGCCGATGTTGTCGTAGGTGCGGCGCAGTTGCGCGGCGAAGTCGCCGATGTGGACGCTGACGCCGTTCTCGTCGATCGAGGCGGTGCCCGAGATCAGCAGAATGCAGACGCCGCCGATGTCGATGCGCATTCCGCGCGAGAACGAACTGGGCTTCTGGTAGTCGTAGGCTTCGTTCAGCACGCCGTGGTTGGTGATTGCCCGCTTCTCGATCGGCGCGTACTTGATGGCTTCCATCAGATCAGCCAATACATTCATGACGATTGTCTCCAATTCCTTATGGTTGATGAATTCCGTGACTCAAACCCTTGGCCGTCGCCACCCAGATGTCCTGCCCCTGGAAGTCGATGCCGAGAACATAGTTGTGCGCCGGCGCCGTCGCAACCGGCACCGGCCAGACCTTGCCGGAGGCGTCGCGCACCGTCATCTCCGGCTTGCCGCCTGTCAGCGAAGGCCGGTAGACGGCCCAGTTCGCACCGTCGTAGTACGCCAGTCCCTTGTCCGTTCCAAACCAGCAGCGGTTCGCGTCCACGGCCTTGAGCGTGTTCGTGAAGTTCGAGGGAAGCCCGCTGTCTTTCTTGAGGAAGTTGTGCCAGTAGCGCCCGTCGTATCGGCTGTCGCCGAAGTACGTGGCCGCCCAAACAATATTGTCCACGTAACTGACCGCCGTGACAATCTCGTGAATCAGCCCCTGGTCCTTGAAGAGGACAATCTCGGTCTCGCCGTCCGGATCCTCGTACTTATCCCACTTGCCCGTCTTCTGATCGTACTCGAGCAGCCCCGAGCCCCAGACCGCGTAATAGACCTTGTCCGGCGCGGCGGAGACGCCATAAACCCAGATCTCGATCATGGGCGTGTTGCGCTCGTTGTAGAGCGACCACTGGCCGGTGTGCAGGTCCAACATGCAGGCTCCGGCGGCGGTGGCGATCCACACATGCTCGCCCTCGACCGAGACGCCGTAGACCACGTCGTTCGAGAGCCCCGAGTTGAGCTGGTTGAAGCTCTCGATGCGGCCGGCGGAGATGTGACTCAGTCCGCCCATGGTGCCGGCCCACACGTCGCCAGTACGCTTGTCGAGAGCGAGCGAAAGCACGGCCCGGTGCGCGAGACCGTCCTTGGTGGTGTAGGTCTTCCACGCGTGGTTCTGGTAGACCGCCAGGCCGTTCTCCGTGCCGGCCCAGATGCGGTCGCCGTCCACCAGCACGCTGAAGACGTGATTGTCCGGCAGGCCATTCGCCGTGGTGAAGTTCTCGAATCGGAAACGGGGCAGTTTCGGCATCGACTGCGCGGCTTGCGCCGCAGGAGGCTTCGGCGCGGCAGGCTTCGGCGCGTCCGGAGGCGCAGCGCCCAGCGCGAGCGACGCCGCACAAAGCAGCGCGCTCATCCCGATTGTCATCGCTCTCAAGCTCGTCATCGCGTCCTCAGGTACTCGATCAAATCGTTGAGTTCGTCCTTGGTCAGGTCGTTGGTGCGGCCGTGCTTGTCGTCGGGGTTGTAGATGGTCCAGATCTCTTCGAGCGTCCGCGCCGAGCCGTCGTGCAGGTACGGAGCGGTCAGCGCAATCTCGGTCAGCGGCGCCGTCTTCAGGAGCGCGCCGTTGTCGCTGGGCCTGCGCGTTCCGACGTCGAAGAGCTGCTGGTTGGTTCCCTTCGGCCCCGAGTGGCAGTAGGAGCAACGGTTGATCTCCGGAATCGGCTTGCCGAACTTGTCCACGCTGCGCACAAAGAGCGCGCGGCCGCGCTCCTGCGCCGGGGTCATCTCGCTCCCGGCGAGCTTCCAGCGATTGGGCCGCGTGGGCATATTGCGGACGTACGTCACCAGGTCGGCCAGCGTCAGATTGTCGTACTGCTCGGAGCGCCAGAAGTACTTCTCCGTCCGCGGGCCGCACTCGGTGGGAAGGTTCGGGTTGCCGCCGTTCCACTTGTAGGGCTCGGTGTCCCGGACGCCCTCGAGCATCTTGTTGTCGACGATATCGCGGCCGAAGCCATCGGGCTCGAGATCCCAAGTGAGCCCGTCGAAGGTGGAATCGATGTGGCAACTGGCGCAGCCGATCTGGCCCTGGAAGGAGTAGCGCGCGGTGTAGAAGGTCTGCTCGCCGTGACGCGCCACATTCGCGGTCTTCGGTCCTTCGAGCGGGATGGTCGTCACCAGCTTGCTCGTGCGCGTGTCGATGACGCTGATGGTGTCTTCCAGGCGGTTGGCGACAAAGAGCCTGCGTCCGTCCTTGCTCAACGCCACGCCGCGCGGATTGTGGCCGACGGGAATGCGCGCGACGACATAGTTGGCGCTTGCCGCCAGATCGCAGGCGAAGGAGTTCGACGCGGGACGCGGATGCGTGCGCACGAAGGCGAGTAGCTTCTGCACGTCGATCGAGAGCACGGCCTCCGAGCCGCCCAGGGTGACAAAGAGGCGCGTCTTATCCGGCGTGACGACCACGCCGAAGGGCTGCGTCGCGTAGCGGTCGAGTTCGTCGAGCGGAATCTCGACCGGCTTGCCCACGTCCGCGCCGAAGAGCGTGAGCGTGTGCGCAAAGGCGCCGCCGTGCTCGAGATGCGCCAGAGGGATCATGTTCTTGGGGTGATACCCGGCCACCGCGCCAAGGCGGCCGTCGGCGGAGAAGGCGACGTGAAAGACGCCGGCAATCGCGTGCAGCGGAATGCGATCGACCACCACGGCGCGCGCCGTGTCGATGACCGTGACCTCGGACTCGGGCGCCGTGCGGTCTTCCAGGCCCGTGCGCTGCGGATCCTGGTTGGGATAGATATGCGTCGCGTAGATGCGCGCGCCGTCGGGCGAGAGCGCGAGGTAGCTCGATCCGCGCCCGGCCATCAGCCGCTTCTCTTCGGCGCCGCTCGTGGCGTCGAGCACGGCGATGTCGCTGGAGATGCGATTGGCCACGAAGAGACGCTTGCCGTCGCGCGACTCGACCACGCCTGAAGGCTCGGCACGCACAGGCCACGTCGCCGTCACCGCCAGCGCCTTGGTGTTGATGACCGAGAGCGTGTCGTCCCAGGAGTTGGTGACGATGAGGCGGTCGCCGGCCGCCGAGAGAGCGATGCCGCGCGGCACGCGGCCCACTTTGATCTTGCCTATCACCGCGTAGCTCGTCGCGTCCAGCACGCGCACTTCCTCGGCCTGCTGGCAGAGCACGTAGAGCCGCGCGCCGTCCGGCGAGGCGGCGATCTCGAGCGGCGATGCGTAATCGAGCACATCGTTACCGGTCTCGCGCGCAACAGCCTGCACCGGCCGCTCGAGCACCGACCAGAATGACCAGATGGCCACGCCCAGCACGGCCACTGCGCAGGCAACCGCGAGAATGAGCCGCGCTCTCACTTGGGCTCCTCCACGGTGAGCACGCGATCCACGGCGAGTTTTTCGAGCGTCTGCTCGCGGCCGCTGGGCCAGCGCACCGTCAGCTTGTCGATGGTGGTGGCCGCGCCCAGGCCGAAGTGCAGCCGCGCG
Source organism: Occallatibacter sp. (assembly GCA_049690595.1). Lineage (GTDB taxonomy): Bacteria > Acidobacteriota > Terriglobia > Terriglobales > Acidobacteriaceae > Telmatobacter. Next base: position 9,895 of record JBAVMZ010000217.1, read on the forward strand.
TCGTCCTGCGAGAGATAGCCCGAACCGGCCACGCGCTCCTCGGTCCAGTGCTTGCCGCTGGCCTCGACTTCCACCTTGGCGCCGATGCCGTCGCGGTTGCTCTTTGTGCCGGCGAGCTTCACCGCAATCCAGTGTCCCGTGTCGGTCGAGACGTTGTGCACCAGCGTGCCGCGCCCGCCGAGATTGACCAGGAAGGCGTCCACCTTGCCGTCGTTGTCGTAGTCGGCAAAGCAGGCGCCGCGCGCCGTGGTGCGCTCGCTCAGCACCGGGCCGGCCTCGCGCGAGACGTCGGCGAACTTGCCGCCGCCCAGCCCCTTGAAGAGCGTGTGCTCCTGCGGGATGAGGTGAATCAGGCCGCCGTGAAAGATGAGAATGTCGAGCTGTCCGTCGTTGTCGAAGTCGTAAACGCCCGTGCCCCAACTGACGTATTGCGCATTGGTCTGCGAGACGCCGTTGGCGGCGCCCATGTCTTCGAAGCCCGGCTTGCCAACATTGCGCAGATAGCGGTTGTAGTGGCCGTCGGTCACCCACAGATCGAGCACGCCGCGGTTCTCGAAGTCGGCGAAGACCGGGCCCATCGACGAAGTCGACTCGCCGTTCTGTCCGAAGGCCGTGCCGGTGTCGTTGGCCACTTCCTCAAAGGTGCCGTCGTGCTTGTTGTGGAAGAGGAAGTTCTCGGTGCGGTCGTTGGCCACGTAGATATCGTCCCAACCGTCACCGTCGTAGTCGGCCGCGGTCACGCCCATGGTGCGGCCCACAAACGCCGAGAGTCCCGACTTCTCGCTCACGTCCGTGAAGGTGCCGTTGCAGTTGTTGCGGAAGAGCTTGTTGGTCTCGCCTTCGTAATCGAGCGGGCCGGGATAATTGTCGGCGGCGTAGTAGGCGCGGTACTTGGGATCGAACTTGACGTAGCGGCCAACGAAGAGATCGACGCAGCCGTCCTTGTTGTAGTCGAACCAGGTGGAGCTGATGCTCCAGCCGTCGACCTTGATGCCCGCCTTCTCGGTCACGTCGGTAAAGTGCCCGTTGCCGTCGTTGTGATAGAGAATCGTCTTTCCGTAGCCGGTGACCAGCAGATCGACGAAGCCGTCGTTGTCGTAGTCGGCCGCGGTCACGGCCACCGCGTACATATCCGGATTCAGGCCCGACTTGTCGGTGACGTCGGTGAAGTGCCCGTTGCCGTCGTTGCGGTAGAGGTGATTGTGCGGCAAGGGCGAGGGCTTGTCCTTGAGCGGATACGGATGCATCGAGTCGTCGAGCGGGCGGCCGTTAACGACGAAGAGCGAGGGCAGCCCCGAGTTGTTGTAGTCGATCCAGACGCAACCGGCGCCGGTGCCTTCGAGCAGCGAGCCGAGTTGGCGCGAGCCGAAGCTGTGCGTGAAGTGGATACCGGATTTGTCCGTGGCGTCCTCGAAGCGGATGGC
>JBAVMZ010000218.1:0-2424 GCA_049690595.1 Occallatibacter sp.
AGCGTGGGTCTCCCGACCCACGCTCTGAGAACCCAAGTAGGCACAAACGCCTCGGAAACACTGCGAGTTCTCAATCCCGTGTGAAATGCGGGCAATAGGTCCGCCGATTCTCTTGGCCCTGTCGGCGCGATTTCCCATCCCGCAAGGCCCGCCCTGCCCTGCTGGTGGACTGGCGATTCAACCTCGCGGTCTCTCCGCTACACCGGTTCCAGAGTAGCTGTGCCCCGAAACGATTTACTCAAGTGGCATCTTCCTCAAGAAAATGCCACCTTGCACGATTCCGGCAAGGGCACGGGAATTCTGGAACCGGTCTAACGCCACGCACGGCCTTTGCTTGCCATTTCCCCCCGGAGGCGCACTATTCAATCATGGCCTTTGGTCCCAAATCCGCGTGCGGCGCCGCGTCCAGAACCTGCCCGTTTCGAAAATGCCAGGTATCTGCCCGGTCTACAGCGAAACCAGAGTGGCTGTATCCCGAAGGCAAGGCCCTCAAGTCGACGCGACCAACAGGGAGCGGCGACCCTGCACAAAGCTCAATAGGCCGCACCAACTCTGGTTTCGCTCTATACCCCCCCCGGTTCCGCTGTCCGACTGTATAACTGTACGCTCGCTGAAGACAAACACCCTACAACCAACAACTTACCGCCGCACTCTCTGCAACGGAATGACACAGCGCGACAGTTTGACAGTTTGACAGTAAGACAGTACCTCAGATCCAACGCAACTGCAAATCATTCATGTTACACGAGTTATCAAGGATGGCCCACCAAGGCTGCGGACCGCTGACGCCCGGTTCCCGTTCGGCCGGGAACAGTTCTGGGCAAGTCGGTGTCAGAAGGACTATGACTCCCCGATGGACGATGGACTCGCTGCTGCGGATGGTGGCGGCGCCGTTTGCGGCGCTGTTTCTGGTGCTGGCGCTGGGGGCACTTGCGCCGCGACAACCGGCCCAGGAGGGGGTGCGGCTGGACTTGCTGCGGGAGGGACCGGAGCCTTCGGATTGCGGAGTAGACAGATTGATTGTGGTGCATACCAAGCCAGATGGCTCGGTCTGGCTCAACGAAGAGCAATACCAGCCCGACGTTCTCGCCGCCAGGATGGTGGACATTGAACAGGGCCGGAAGTACAAGGGAGCCTACTTCTTCCCGGATGACAGCGCCTCGATCCAGCAGGTCGCTGAGCTTGCGGCGAGGATGCAGGCGGCGGTTCCGGGCCTGCATCTAGCCATCCTGACGCCACAGCAAAGGGAGAAGGAGGTCCCGGGCCCGTTCGGCCCGGCGCCGGTCAGGATTGGCTGTATGAGGTGGCCGGCGCTTGAAGGCGCGGCCACGGGGAAGTAATTCAGCCCGCTCGTACTTCAGTTGCGGGCCGTTCCAACGATCCGGGCCTGAAGGCCCCCGCTCCCTCCGGTTGTGCGATTGCCCTGTCTTCCCTGTTCCCTGTTCCCTGTTCCCTGTACCCTGTCCACTGATCCCGCTACTCTTCCCTGCTGTAGACCGTGCGCGACTTTTCCGCCTGCCGCTCCAGCGCCAGCTCGATGAGCCGGGTGATCAGTTCCTTGTAAGGCACGCCGGTAGCCTCCCAGAGCTTGGGGTACATGCTGATCTTGGTGAAACCGGGGAGGGTGTTCACCTCGTTGAGGAAGATGCGGCGCTTGCCGTCGGGCTCCATCAGGAAGTCGACGCGGGCCAGGCCCGAGAGGTCGCAGGCGCGGAAGGCGTCCACGGCCATGGCGCGGATCTGTTTGGCTTCGGCTTTGGTGAGTGGGGCGGGGATGAGGGGGATGGAGCCCTCGGAGAGGTACTTGGCCTCGTAGTCGTAGAACTCCTTGCCGGGGACGATCTCGCCGACTTGGCTGGCCTCGGGCGAGTCGTTGCCGAGGACAGCGACCTCGAGTTCGCGGGCCTTGCGTTTGGCGCCGCCGACGCCTTCTTCGATGACCAGCTTGCGGTCGTACTTGGCGGCAAGGGCGAGGGCCGGCGCGAGTTCCTTGCGGTTGTGGACCTTGGTGATGCCGACCGAGGAGCCCATGTTGGCGGGCTTGACGAAGACCGGGTACTTGAGCGCGGATTCGATCTGGGCGACGGCTTTGCGCGGGGAGCGCTCCCAGTCGGCGCGGAGCAGGGTGACGTGCCGGACGATGGGCAGCCGGGCCTGCGCGAAGAGCCGCTTCATCACGTCCTTGTCCATGCCGGCCGAGGAGCCGAGGACGCCGGAACCTACGTAAGCGATGCCGGCCAGCTCGAACAACCCCTGAATCGTCCCGTCCTCGCCGAAGGTGCCGTGCAGCACGGGGAAGACGACATCGAGCATGGCCGCCGCGGGCCGCACCGCCTCTGCCGTCAGGGCGGCGCCCGTCCCCGTACCCGGTCCCGTGCCCGGGGCCTTGCCCGCCGGCTCTGGAACCAGCAGCGTGGGGATGCC
>JBAVMZ010000219.1:0-6736 GCA_049690595.1 Occallatibacter sp.
CCCCCAAGCCGGCCGAGACTCCCGACCGCTCCCAGGCCTACTACCACCTCGCCCTGGCCACCTACTACGAGGAAGAGGCCGTCGAGCAGGGCCGCCCCGAGTACGCCACCTTCGCCGTCGAGGAGTACAAGAAGGCGCTCAACTCCGACCCCGCCTCACCCCAGCTCAACACCGGCCTGGCCTCGCTCTACTTCCGCACTGGCAAGACCCGCGAGGCGGAAGCCACCGCGCGCGAACTGCTGAAGACCGCTCCCAACGACCTCGAAGCTCACAGGCTCCTCGGCCGCATCTATCTGCACCAACTCGGCGAGGGCCAGAGCGTTGTCTCCTCCGCCTCGCCCGCCGGCAACACCCTCGACCAGGCCATCGCCGAGTACGAGAAGATCGTCGCCCTCGACCCGCGCAGCACCGAGGAGCGGATGGTTCTGGGCCAGCTTTACACCGTCAAGCACGACCAGAAGAAGGCCGAGGAGCAGTTCAAGATCGCCCGCGCCATGGAGCCCGACTCCGAAGAGGTGGTCCTGAGCCTTGCCCGCCTGTACGCCGAGAACGGCGACCTGGCGCAGGCCGCCAGAATCATTGAGAACGTCGCCGTCAACGATCGCACCCCCAAGATGGAGTACGCCCTGGGCGCGGCCTACGACCAGCTCAAGCGCCCCAAGGACGCGATCGCCGCCTACCAGCGCGCCGCCGACATGGCCCCCGGCGACCTGCGCACCCTCGGCTCCCTGGCCCAGGCCCTGCTTGCCGACAATCAGCTCGACAGCGCCCTCAAGGCCTACCGCGAGCTCTCCGACGCCGACCCTGAAGACGCCGGCGCCCTCATCCACATCACCGAGATCCTCCGCCGCCAGGGCAAGTACGAAGAGGCGCTCACCACCGTTCGCAAGGTGGGCCGGCACAGCGGCGACACTCTCGAGATCGGCTACAAGCTCGAAGCCGGCTACAACGAAGGCCTCCTGCTCGATGTCCTCGGTCGCTTCGACGAGGCCGTCCAGGTCTACGAGCGCATGGTCGAGCTGACCGCCCACGCCAACGGCGCCTACACCAGCGAGGAAAAGAACAACCGCGGCATCTTCCTCGAACGGGTCGGCGCGCTCTACGAAGAGCAGAACAAGACCGATCAGGCCATCGCCGTCTTCCAGAAGATGATCGAGCTCGGCGGTGAGACGGCCCTCAATGGCTATCGCGGCCAGATAGGCGCCTACACCCAGGCCCACCAGCTCGACAAGGCCGTCGAGACCGCGCGCAAGGCCGTCGAGGCCAACCCCAAAGACCGCGACCTGAAGCTCATCCTGGCCAGCGAACTGGCCGACGCGGGCAAGACCGACGAAGGCTTGGCCATGGCCCGCTCCCTGCTGGCCAACAACGACGACGACCGCCCGGTCTGGCTCGCCCTCGGCCAGATGGAGGTCCGCGCCAGGCGCTGGAAGGATGCCGAGGATGCCTTCAACCGCGCAGGCGCGCTGACCACCAAGAAGGAAGACCGCGTCTACCTCTGCTTCCTCCGCGGCGAGTGGGCCGAGCGCCAGAAGCACCTGGAGCCCGCCGAGCAGTTCTTCCGCCAGGCCCTCGACCTCGACCCCGACAACGCCATGACCCTGAATTACCTCGGCTATATGCTCGCCGACAAGGGCGCCCGCCTGCCCGAGGCGCTCAAGATGATCCGCAAGGCGGTCGAGCTGGAGCCGATGAACGGAGCCTTCCTCGATTCCCTCGGCTGGGCCTACTTCAAGATGGGCGAGTACGAGCTGGCCGAAGAGAATCTGCGCCAGGCCGTCGACCGCGACCGCAGCGACCCCACCGTCCACGACCACCTGGGCGATCTCTACGAGAAGACCGGCCGCATCCGCCTTGCCGTTACCCAGTGGGAGCTCTCCGTGGCCGAGTTCGCCCGCTCCGCCCCGGCCGATGTCGACCCCGCCGAGCAGGCCAAGGTCCAGCACAAGCTGGAGACCGCCAAGGTTAAGCTGGCCAAACAGGAGAGCGCCACCGGCCAGGCCAAGCCCGAGTAACCGCGGCTTTTCGGACTGAGACAGAACGGAGAGATGCCTCGGGAGGCGCCACGGTACTGCGGCCTTTCTCCGGTTGCGACCCTTGGGTGGGAAGGAACGCCGGGCGCAAAGGCGGGAGTTCCGGGGGCGCGACTGCGGAGGCTGCGGAAACAGACCATGGGATGGGCGAAGCGGCACTCGAACCGTGGCAGGGGCTAAAGCCCGGCTTTCCGTTTTCAGAGTTTTACGGCACGACGGAAGAGGCTGCGGAAAAAACTCCGCGGGATGGAGAAGGCCCCGAGAACCACCCCGCAGGGGCTAAAGCCCGATTGATTCTATTGACTTTATCGGCACGACTGAAGTCATGCCCTGACACATCTTTCTTGCCATTTGTTGAGTTCTTCCGCAGCCCCTGAGGTCGTGCCCTGGCGTCCGCAGACACCACGGCCCATCGTCCGCCGCGGCGGGCGATGGGCCGATGGCTCAACCGACTACTTGGTCCCTTCCGCCTGCGAGGCGCTGTAGAGATCCACGTTGGTCTTGTCCACCAGCGAGGTTCCCGTGTCCATGAAGTACGGATACGGCGCAAAGGCGTCGGCGCTGTAGTCCTTACCCAGCTGCTTCGGCGGATTGTGGAAGACCTCGTCCAGAGCCTTCAGACCCACGTAGCCCATCGTGAACGGTTTCTGCGCAATCGTCGAGTCGATGGTCCCGGCCTTGATCGCGTCCAGCGTGTCCTGGTCCACGTCCCAGGCCAGGACCACCCGTCCGCCGCCACCGCGCCGCACCGCCTCGGCCACCTGCTTGCCGCTCGAGGCTTCCAGGCAGACAAAGGCGTCGATCTTCTTCGGGCCGGTCAGCGCCATCAGCTCCTGCGCCTTGTCGAAGGCGTTGCGGGCGTCGCCCTTGATGTCGATCACGTCCACGATCTTCATGTCGGACCGCGTGGCAAAAACATCCTTGAAGCCCTTCAGGCGCTCTTCGGTGTTGGGCTGGCCGCCGATGGTGAAGAAGACCACGCTGCCCTTGCCGCCCAGCTTTTCGATCACCCGCTTGCCGCCCAGCCGGCCGGCCTCCAGGTTGTTGGTGCCGATGAAGTAAAGCCGCCGGCTCCCGGCCGCGTCCGAGTCCATCGTGATCACCGGAATTCCGGCCGCGATGGCGGCGTCGATCTCCGGCTGAATCACGCTCACGTCGGCCACAGAGAGCAGAATCCCGGCCGGCTTGGCCGCGATCGCCTTGTGCAGTTCGTCCTTCTCCGCCGCAGGATCGTACGAGGCCGGTCCCACAACCTTCGCCGTCACTTTGTATTGCGCCGCGGCCTTGTTGAAGCCGGCCGCCGCGGATTGCCAGTAGGGCAGATTCACATTGGTGGCAACGAGGTAAAACACCTCTTTGGTCGAGTGCCGGTCGCACCCCGATACGGAGAACATTCCCAGCACCATTGCGGCCAACACAGCTATCTTGATGGCTTTCATCTTTTGCCTCCCGGTCGAGATGTTGAATGCGTCCCGGCCGCGCGGTCTTTCTGCTCCGGCGCCGGGCCCCAAAAAAGTTCGGCAGGATAGTACTCCCGATTCAGGGGAGTTGTCCATTCCTGAACGCACCAAAAAAACTTATAGCATCTTTTCCGGGTCAACATGCGTGATTCGCCGCACGGAATTTCATTTCCCTGAATAGCCGCCGAGTTTGCCGGTGTTTCGGCCCATCCCTGCGCAACCCGGTCCCTGATTGCGGTATAACCAGACGTGGAGGACAGAGGAAGGACTATGACCGAACCAGGCGCCGCAGCCGCGCAACCCCTGCCGCCGGCCATCGCCGTCGACGGCGGCGAAGGGGCCGAGTTAACCCGCCGCGCCCATCCCGAGCCCGCCCACGCCTATCGCACGCCCTTCACCCGCGACGCCGCACGCATCCTCCATGCCCGCGCCTTCCGCCGCCTCGCCGGAAAGGCCCAGGTCTTCAGCCGCCTGCCCGACGAGAGCCTCAGCGACCACTTCCGCAGCCGCCTCACCCACACCCTGGAAGTGGCCCAGATCGCCCGCACCCTCTCGCGCGCCCTCGGCCTCAACGCCGAGCTGGCCGAGGCCCTCGGCCTGGTCCACGACATCGGCCATCCCCCCTTCGGCCACGCCGGCGAGAAGGCCCTCGACCGCTGCCTCCGCGCCCACTCGCTCGCCTTCGACCACAACCTCCACGCCCTGCGGATCGTCACCTGGTTCGAGCAGCGCTACGCCGGCTTCCGCGGCATCAACCTCACCCTCGGCGTCCGCGAGGGCATCGTCAAGCACTCCCGCGACTACTCCGCAGACACCCACCCCGAGCTGGCCGAGTACTTCCTCGACCGCTTTCCCCCGCTCGAAGCCCAGATCATCGACCTCGCCGACGAGATCGCCTACCTGACCGCCGACCTCGATGACGGCCTCGACGCGGGCATCCTCAACCTCGAAATGGTCCGCTGGGAGGTCCCGCTCTTCCGCCGCTTCCACGACGAAGCCCTCGAGCATTTCCCCGGCTCCGGCGCCCGGCTCACCGTCAACGAGGCCCTCCGCCGCATGCTCAACGCCCTGGTCACCGACCTGATGGAAGAGCTGCGCCGCCAGGTTCATGCCCTCGGCGCCACCACCCTCGAGGAGATCCGCCGCGCCCCCGCGCGCCTGGCCCGGCTCAGCGACGCCATGGAGCCCGCCCGCACCCAGCTCAAGAGCTTCCTCTACGCCAACTTCTACAACTCCGCCTGGATGGTCGAGGCCCACGAGCACGCCGAGGCCACCGTCACCGCGCTCTTCGCCGCGCTGATGGACAACCCCGCCCTGCTCCCCGCCGACCACCAGGCCGAGATCCCCGCCGAGGGCCTGGCCCGCACCGTCGCCGACTACATCGCCGGCATGACCGACAGCTACATCGAGCAGCTCTGGTCCCGCTGCCGCGCCGGATAGCATGGCCTCCCGGAAGCCCGAAGCAACGGCACACAGCCGGGCGCGCCACCGCCGACGCGTCTTTTGCGCCGAGGATGAGAAGGCACAGTCTGGTCAGGATTTGCCCCCCGCCTCCGCAAGCCCCACAATGGAAACAGGATGAGCCCCTCCCGCTCCATCGATCTCCACCAGCGCACCGTGCGCCAGGCCATCGCCGACTTCATCGCCTTCTACAACGGCTGCCTGCGCCAGGGCTACCGGGGCCGCATCGACGTGATCCACGGCTACGGCTCGTCCGGTACGGGCGGCCTCATCAAGGCCGAACTGCGCGCCTTCCTCGAAGCTCGCGCCACGTGCTTCGACCGCATTGTCTACGAACCCGGCAACCCGGGCATGTCAGCCGTCTATCCCCGGCTGGAGATCGGCGAGGAAGTCCCGAGGGAGGGCAGCCGGGCCCGCCGCGTCCCCTTGCCCGCGCGGATTCTGCGTCCGGCAACTACGGCACGGCCAGCTCCGGTAAGACCGGCGCCGGGCAAACCGCCCGCGCCCGCAGCGAAAAAGAAGCCGGCAAGATAGGCAGAACCGGCGGCATCCTCGCTGCCCAGGATGGTGCCTGTGGGCTGGGAGGCCCACAGGACAGCCGACCGGGGGGGCGACGCTCCAGATTGCTCCATATTTCGCGGCGTGTTTTTGCGGATTGGCTCCAAGTACAGCCGCGAGGTTGCCGTGCGGAAAAGGCTACTGCACCGTGCCCTGCGGCCGCAGTCGGCCCAGGTCCAGCGCGCAATCGACGGCGTTCTGTGCGTGCAGGCGCAGGTTGTCGCAGGCGGCCCAGATCCAGACCCGGCTCACCAGCGCCGGGTTGCGATCGCCGGGCTCCGGGCGCAGCCGGACAAGGACGTCGTTCTGCCCCATGGCGGCCAGGTTCGAGGGCGAATCCGTATCTTCCAGCACCAGGTCCATCCGGTCGCCGGAGAGAACCTCCTCGAGGACTGCCAGATCCACCGGCCGCTCCAACTCGACCAACACCGAGAAGGTGAGGCCGTGGAAGACGGGCGTGTGCACCACCTGGAGGGAGAGCGCGGGGAGCTTGCCGGCCGAGAGCGCGGCGTAGTGGCGCCGGATGCGGGCGCCGGCGCTGCCGAGGCTCACCTGCGCAGCCTCGCCCAGGCCGCCGAGGAGGTTGAAGGCCACCTGCGCGTCGAAGGTCTCGCGCGGCAAGCCCTGAAAGCTCAGCAGGTTCACAGTTTGCTGGTGCAGTTCGTCCACGGCCGCGCGGCCAAATCCGCTGGCCGGCAGCAGCACGGTGGCCGCGGCCAGTCGCACCGGGGCGGCCTGGCTCATCCGCTCCAGCAGCAGGGCCAGCGTGAGGGCTGCCGGGTCGGCCGGGACCACCGCGGCCGTCAGCAGGTCCACCGTGACCGCCTGCGCGCCCAGCCACGGCGCCCGCACCAGCACGCCGCTCTCGCCGTCCAGCGCGCCGGTCATATCGAGCACCGACGAGCCGGCGCGCAGCGCATTGATCCAGTGGGCGCGGGTCTGCTGCTCCGTGCCGCAGAAGAAGGTGAAGTCGGCGTGCTCGAAGGCGCCGGCGGCGATGGCCTGGACAAAGGTCACCTCGTCGCCAACCCGGTCCAGTTGCCCTTCGGCTTCCTCATCGTCCAGCAGGACGAAGTTGGCGGCCGCCAGCGGCGACTCGCTGAGGGCTTCCTTCAGTTCCTTGCCGAGCAGGGTGGAGGCTCCGGCAATCGCAATCTTGTACACGGTCGTCCTTTGCTTCGTTGGGAGAGGATTATGCCTGCGCGTCCGGCTCCGGGCTGGCCG
>JBAVMZ010000220.1:0-7894 GCA_049690595.1 Occallatibacter sp.
ATTTTGGTTATTGTCCGCGGTAGCCAGCTTGGGACCGATGCCCACCGAGCGGCTGATGCGCAGGTTGAGGGCGACGGCGGCAGGGCCGGTGCCGTAGTTGACCGGGAGCAGCGCTTCGCCCGTGGCGGGCTGCGTGTCGAGGCAGCCGAAGCCGGCGGTCTGGACGTAGCGGCCTGTCGAGGAGGCGCAGTCGGTGGCGGTGGCCTTGCCGGGGCGCCGGTTGAAGAAGTTGTTCAGCGGGTCGGTGGCAAGTGCGATGTTGTACGGGCGGCCCGAGTTGGCGATAAGGAAGGGATTGAAGCGGATGCCCCAGGGGCCGGAGTAGTTGGCCATGAGGAAGACCATGTTGCGGGAGACGAAGGGGGCGCGGCCATAGTCTTCATCCAGGTTGTAGGCGTTGGAAGCCGATCCTGTGTTGCTGTTGCCGCGGGCCAGGGTGTAGTTGGCGATGACGTTGAGGTTCTTGCCCAGGCGCGCATTGACGCTGAGGATCATCTGGTCCTGTTTGAATACGGCCTCGGGGTAGAACTCGTAGAGGAAGTCGCCGGTTGCGTCCTGGGGTGTGGTGGCCTGGTTGGCGTTACGGGTGGCCATCTGGTGGACGCCGAAGGAGTGCAGATAAGTGACGGTAGCGCTGGAGCCGGGCAGGATCTGGCGCTCGAGGCTCATGCCGAGCTGGTTGGTCAGGGGCGACTTGTAACCCGAGGAGACCTCGTAGACAACCGGCCGGGCTGCGGTGGAAGCGCCGGTGCTGGTGCAGTTTGCCGGCGACAGGTCGATGGCGTCGAGTGTGGCCGCCGAGAGCTTGCAGGTGGGTTCGGTGTAGACGATCTGGCTCTGGGCGTGGGCGCGGTTGATGGTGAGCAGGTTGCCGGTGTTGAAACGGTCGAAAAAGAAGCCGTAGCCGGCACGAAGGACGGTCTTGGCCTTCTTGTCCTTGCCGTTGCCGTCGAGGGCATAAGCAAGGGCCACGCGCGGAGCCCAGTCGTCATGGTCGGAGACGTGGTTCTGCGCCTCCCAGCGGAGGCCGCCGGAGAGAGTCAGACGCGGGTTGACCTTCCAGTCGTCTTGCACGAAGAGGGAGACGTCGAACATGTTGGCCAGCGAGGACTCTTTGCCTGTGGTGATGCTGGCCGTGACCGGGCCGTAGCCCTTGGAGACGAGATCCGCGAAGGTGTCAGTGGCCAGGCCGTTGGCCATGTTGAGGTACTGTTCCGGGTTCTCGAAGGTGAAGGCGCCGTTGAAGCCGCCGTTGGTGAAGTCGGCGGTGCGTCCGTCGCGGAGCCGGGTGCCGAACTTGATGGCGTGGGCATTGTGGCTGAGCGTGGTGATGTTCCAGAGTTCTAGGCGGGTGTAGTGGTCGCGGCTGACCTGGCCGGAGAAGCCGCCGCCAGTGAAGTCGCCCTGCACGCCGATGGTGCGCGCGGTCGAGTCAGGGTAGTGGTTTTCGTTCTGGCGCTCGTACTGGAAGCGGGTCTCGTTCACCAGGTGGTCGCTGAGAATGATGCTGTTGCTCAATTGCACCGTGTGGTCGGTGTTGGACTCGTGCGTGGATGCGCTCGCGAGAAAGCCCTGGTTCAGGTCGCCGTGCTCGGACTCGGACCAGAAGCCGTAGCGTACGGTGAAGGTGTTCTTTGCGCCAAGCTGCCAATCGACGCGCGCGGAGGCGTTATCGCGGATGCGGCGGTTGAGCTTGTTGACGCCGAAGTCCGTGCAGCTCATGAAGGCATCCCCGGTCTTATTGATCGAGCAGCCTGTCCCCAGAGGCGAGGTTGTGGGGAAGACCGCGTCGATGATGCGCCAGGCGTTGACGTTCTCTGTGTTACGCTGCTCGGCCGAGACGAAGAAGGACGAGGTCTTGCTCATGGCGCCGCTGGCGGTGCCGTTGAACTGGTAGCTGTAGTAGTCGGGGATGGTGGAGGTGAAGGGGTTGCCGGTGTTGAAGGACTTGTCGTTGCCCTGTATAAAGACCTGGCCGTGCAGCTTGTCGGTGCCCGGCTTGGTTAGGATCTCGATGCGGCCGTAGCCCAGACGGTCGAACTCGGCGGAGAAGGGGTTCTGGTTGATGCGAATCTCGCGAATGGCGGATTTGGGCGGAAGCTGGCCGCCAGAGAAGCCGTCGATGTAGATCTGGCCGCCGTTGGGGCCCGCCGAAGGTCCGGCCAGGGCTTGCAACTCGTTCGATAGCTCGTCCGGGTCGTCGGAAAGCGAGTCGAGGTCTTTGCCCTTGAGGACGATAGCGTTTGCGTTGTCGCCCGCTTCGACGCTCACGGCGGAGGAATCGACTTCGTCGCTGACCACGACGTTCTGCTGATCGACCTCCATGGCCATGGCGACATCGACGCGCTTGACTTGCCCGGCGGCCAGTTGAAGCGTGACCGACTGGAAGGGCGCAAAGCCGGCGAACTCGGCCTTGACGATGTAGCCGCCGGGCGCGAGGCCCGCGGCGGAGTAGGCGCCGAGGCCGTCGGAGGTGACGATCTTCACAGTGGTTCCGGCCGCAGTGAGGATGGTGACGGTGGCGCCGGGAATCACCGCTCCGGTGGGATCGGCGATATGGCCGCGGATGGTGGCCGTGGCAGGCGCCGCGGGGGCATCGGAATGGGCGCCCGGCGCCGGGCCGGCCGATTGAGCGGCCGAACCTGCCAGACCGGCCAGAGCCAGCAGCAAGGCAATCAGAAATTGGACAAGACAAGTCAGCTTTTGCGGCACGATTCCCTCGTTTCTCTATTCACTCATCCGCCACTCTTGCGGCGGTTCTTCCCGTACACGAATGACGCACGAGGCGCAAAACAGCTCAGCCTGCCGGAAAGCACTTGCCTGCGCCGCGCCTCAGGGCAGCAAGCCGGAAACCTCTGAAGTGGCTACTGCGGTACGGCGTCGCCGGCTCCGCCACCGCCGCCCATGCTCCAGTTGGAGAGCAGGCTCTGGCTGGCTGCGGGAGCTTCGAGCAGCGGCTCAACCCCGCCGAGCAGGGTGATGGCCGTGACCTCCGCGGTTCCCTCGGTCGAGACCAGCATCACGGCTTCGCCCTTCTGCAGATCCTTCAGTTGGATGGCCGGCGCCCGGTTGAGCATCTGCTGCGGGTCGCCGCCGCCCGGAGCACCTCCTGCCCAAGCGCCGCCAGGCGCGCGCGAAGCTCCGGGAGCACCCGGAGCACCGGATGCGCCGGAACCAGCGCCGCCAGGGGCTCCGCCCCACTGGCCGTTGCCGCCGCGCTGCGTGCCGGCGCCGGCTGGCTGCTGCGCCCCGCCATTCCAGCCTCCACCGCCCCCCGCCGGGGTCGTGCCCTTAAGCCGGGCGGCCAACATGCGGGCCATCATCTCAGGCAGGCGGCGCATGGTGGCATCGGCGGTGACGTGGACGACGACCGGCTTTTTGGTCGCCAGATCCTTGACGGTGAAGGTGGATGAGGCCTCGTCAATGGAGCTGATGGTGCCGGAGATATTTCGGAAGGAACCGGAGACGACTTCCTCGGCGTCCATCTCCGTGCCGTCAGGGTTCTTTGTGCCGCGAGCGCGCAACTGGTCGCCGGGATGGATGGCGTCGAGGGGCGCGGGCTGGGCAGCGTCAAACCGCACGGAGGTGGGCGCGTAACGCTTGAGGATGGTGGCCTTGGTGGTGCGGACAGTGACGGTCTTGGCCGTGGGTCCGGCGCCGCTGGCGACGCTGATGGCGCCGGAGGCCGTATCGACCGTCTTGACCAGGCCGCCAACACCGCGGCGCTGCCAGTCTTCGCGATCCTTCTGCTGCTTGGCCGCCAGGTCCGACTGCTTCATGGCGACGACGCGCAGGGCAACGTGCTTGCCGGCAGGGGAGTCGGGGTCAAGGCGGACGGCGGCGCGATCGCCTACGGCCAGGTCGCTGAACTGAATGGGCTCGGCGGAGCTGAGGTCGCGCTGTCCCGGAGGCACGCGCTTGAGGACGGCGGTGGCGGGCACGTCGACCGGAACGGCTTCGCCCTTGTCGGTGGTCACGGTGAGTGTGGCGCCGTTGATGGCGGTGATGGTGCCGACAACGCCGGCAGGGGCAGGAGCCTGGGCGCGGGCCAGGACAGCGACGAGGGCCAGGGCCGTTGCCGCCAGGACCGCGCGTCTTGTCGTGAAGGTCATCATTCCTCGTTCTCCAGCAGCGCGGGAGCTTTCCCGGCCGGATTCCGTCGTGGGTCTCACTGTTGGTGTAGACGAGTCACTCCGGCAAAAGGTTGAGTCTGGCGAAAGGGAATAAGGGGAGTTTCTCAGGAAGCCGTGATTGCATTGATACGGCAAGGGTTATCTGTGAGTCGTGGGGGCGGTTTCTTAAGCGAACCTTAAGGTTCGAGATAGCCGGAAACGCGGTACCTGGGGAAGCGGCGCACGGCTCATTCCGAGGCGAGAACGGCGGTCTCAAGAAACGAAAAGCTACCCGACGGAGTGGGTTCGACGCGAGTCAGGCGGCGATTGTGGACGACGACGGTGTCGCGGTACCAGAGGTCGATCGCGGGCAGGTCTTCGGCGAGGATCTGCTGTGCCTGGACGTAGTCGGCGCGGCGCTGCTCGCGATCTGTGCTCTGGGCGGCATCGTTGAGCAGGGAGTCGAGGCGCGGGTTGGAGTAGCGGCCGCGGTTGCCTCCGCGCGGCGAGAAGTTGGCGGTGAGGAAAGCGTAGCTGAAGATGTCAGGCTGCTCGTTGCCCCCGATCCAGCGCAGAGAATAGAGCTGGAAGGCGCCGCGGGTGACGTCGGAGTAGAAAGTTGCGTATTCGTAGCTGTGCATGTCGAGACGAATGCCGATGCGGGCCAACTGCTGCTGGAGAACTGCGGCCAGCAGGCGTGTGCTTTCGTCGGTGGAGGTCTTGATGGCCAGCCGGAGGCGAACGCCGTCGGGACCGGGGCGCAGGCCGGCCTCGTCGAGCAGTTGCTGTGCGCGAGCCGGGTCGTAATCCCAGTGCGGACCAGCGTCGGAAAAGGCCCAGTGCGTGGGCGGAAGCAGGCTGGCTGCCGGACGCGCGTGGCCGCCGAGCAACGTCTGCACAATCGTCTTGCGGTCGATGGCGCAGGCGATGGCCTGGCGGACGCGACGGTCACGGAGTTGCGGGTCGGCGACATTGAAGGCGAGGTACTGGATCTGCGTGCCGGGCCCGTCCTCGACGCGCAGGTTCGGGTGGCTGGCAAGAGCCGGGAGCGCGTCCATGGGCAGGGCATTGACGGCCACGTCGGCCGTGCCCTTCTCCAATTCGAGGGACATGGTGATCGCATCGGGCACTACACGAAAGCGGACGCGCTCGATGGCGGGCGGCGCATGCCAGCTTGCCGGGTCGCGCTCGACGACGACCTCCTGGTCGATCTGCTCGCTGACGAAGCGGAAGGCTCCTGTGCCGACCGGATGGCGCCAGAACTCCTTGCCGCTGCCCTCGGGGACGATGCCCATGGCGCCGGTGGAGAGGTTGGTGAGCAGGAAGTTGTCAGGTCGGTTGAGGTGGAAGACGGCGGTGTGCTCGTCGCGTGCCTCGACGGTCTGGACGGCGGCGTAGGCGGCGGACTTGGGCGAGGTGACGGCGCCGGTCTTGATGGAGTTGATGGTCCAGGCCACATCGCGGGCGGTCATTGTGCGGCCATCGTGGAAGCGGACGCCGGCGCGAAGGTGAAAGACGACCGTGCGCGGGTTGGGCAGCTCCCAACTCTCAGCCAGCGCCGGGCGGAAGTTGAAGCTGGCGTCGTGCTGGACGAGGCCGTCGAAGAGCAGTTCCTCGATGTGCTCGGATTGGGCGTCGGTGCCGATGCGGGGGTCGAGGTTGGCGGGGCTGCTTTCGATGAGAAAGACGACGGTGCGCGGGTCGCGCGGGGAGGTGCGGCAGCCTGCGAAGGGCAGAACCGCGGCGAGCGCGAGGACGGCAAGGCCAAACCGGCGCAATTCAGGCATAAGTCACCTGACCGAGGATGACGGGCCGGGCCGCGCCGGTGGCGCCGGGGAGATTGCCAGGCCGGCGGCGCCAGGTCTCAAAGGCAAGCAGGGAAAAGGCGGCGGCCTCCTTGGCCTCGGCGGGCAGGCCGAACTCCTCGCTGGCCGCAAGCTGGCAGCCGAGCGGTTGAAGACGCGCGGCGAGCATGGCCATCAGCGTGGCATTGCGCGCGCCTCCGCCGGAGACGATGTAATCGACGGGGGTGTCTTGGAGCAGGGGGTGGGCAAAGCGCCGATAGGAAGCGGCAATGGTCTCTGCAGTGAGCGCCGTGGCCGTGGCCAGGGCGTCTTCCGGGCGCTGGCTTACGCGGCGGCAGGCGGCTAGGAAGCGCGCGGCGTAGTCGCGGCCGAACTGCTCGCGGCCGGCGGTGCGCGGCGGCTTCTGGCTGTAGTAGGAATTGCTGAGTTCGGCGCGAAGGACCGGTTGGAGAATTGTGCCGCGGGCCGCCATGCTTCCGTTGCGGTCGAAGCGGCGGCCCAAAAGCTCTTGCGCGAGCCAGTCGATGACCATGTTGCCGGGGCCTGTATCGAAGGCGAGGACCTTGTCGGCGGTGCCTCCCGCCGGGATGGCGGTGAGGTTGGCTATGCCGCCGATGTTCTGAAGGACCCGGGCCCGGCGCGGATGGGCGAACAGGACGTAGTCGAGAAGAGGTACGAGCGGCGCGCCCTGGCCACCGGCCGCCATGTCCGCGGGACGAAAGTTGGAGACAACGGGAACGCCGAGCGCGGAGGCGAGGAGAGCGGGCTCGCCGAGCTGCCAGGTGCAGGCGAAACTGCGGCCGTGGTATTTGGCAGGCTGCGGTTGGTGGTAGAGGGTCTGGCCGTGACAGCCAATAAGGTCGAGCGCAAGCGCGTGCTTGCTGGCCGTGGCTTGAACGGCCTCCGCGTAGGCCAGGCCGAGACGCCAGTTCAGGCGCGCCAGCTCGGCGGTCGAGATGGAGACGGCGTCCATGGCAGCAAGGATGGCCCGGCGCAGCGCGGCGGGGAAGCGAAAGCCCTCGTGGGCAAGCAGCTTGAGCCGCGGCCGGCCGCTTCGGCCTGAGATCGAGCAGACGGCCACATCGATGCCGTCGGCGCTGGTTCCGCTCATGACGCCGGCCACGGTCATGGAGTTGGCGTTCATGCCGGGCGGCTCTCCTGGGCCTTTTCGACGCGGGCGGCGAAGGCAAGGATGCGGGTGCGGAGAGCCTCGAACTGGCGCAGCGGAAGCGCTGGCGGCAGCTCGGACGGGTAAAGAGCGGCGCAATGGCGGGCGGCGCGGTGGGCGTGCTGCTGGAGCAGGCGTGCGAAAGCCGGGGAGCGCTCGAACTCGGCCAGCAGCGCCTCGAAGCTGCGCAGGACCAGTTCGGGATTGTGGCAGATGGCGAGCAGATCGGAGCCGGCGCGGATGGACTCGATCGCTGCCTCCTCGACCGACATGAATTTGAGGATGCCGCCCATCTCGAGATCGTCGGAGAGGATGAGGCCGCGGAAACCGATGCGTTGACGGAGCAGGGTCTCGATCCAATAGCGCGAGACGCTGGCCGGGCGGCCGCGACCCGGGGTCCGCGGATAGGCTGCGTGGGCAATCATCACCATGGGTAGCTCGCCGCGCAGCGCTCGATAGGGCTCCAGGTCCTCGTCCCAGAGGGCGCGCGCCGGGCGATCGATGGCGGGCGTCTCGAGATGGGAATCGAGCGTGCCGCCGCCAAGGCCGGGGAAGTGCTTGCCGCAGCCGGCGACGTTTTCCGCCCGAAGTCCGGCGAGGAAGTCGCGGGCGTAACGGACGACCCCGGCCGGGCCCGCGGCGGCCGTGCGGGTGCCCAGGACGGCGGCGGACTCGGGCAGTCCCAGATCGAGGACCGGCGCGAGCGTGGTGTTGAAGCCGAAGGCCTTGACGGCGCGCGCCGCCAGTACGCCGTGCTCGCGGCCCAGGCCGGCGCGCGCTACGGACTGCACCGCGGGCAGTGGTGCGAG
>JBAVMZ010000221.1:0-8240 GCA_049690595.1 Occallatibacter sp.
GTGAACGCCCGGGCAGGCGCGGCGCTGGTGGAGAAGCTCGCCGCCGATCCGGAACTGGCCGCCGAGGCTGCCGAACTGCTGACCCGGGAAGTCCGCACCGCGCCCACGCTGGTGAAGTACGCGCAGGCGAGCGAGTACGAGCTGCGCACGCGCGCCGAGCTGACCGAGGCCGCCCAGGAGTTCTTCCACGGGCTCACCCACTACGAGCCGCCGGTGGTCGACCTGGTGGAGCGGACGGAGACGCTGGAAGTGGAGATCGCCTCCACGCTGTTTTACTCGGTCAGTTCCTACTCCTACCGCCAGATTCGCGACCTGGTGGCCGACCTGCCCGAGGCGCGCGTGAACGAGATTGTGGAGCTGGGCCTGCGCCACCGCGGCAAGCACGACGAGCTGCCGCGCGCCTACCAGGCCGGAGCGGCCCTGCGCTTCGACATCGCCATGGACATCGGCGGCTTCCGCGACATGCACCGCCATCGCCGCTGCGTGCAGATTCTGCAGCCCTTTACCCCGAATCTGGGCTGGGAGACGCCGGACGGCAAAGGGCTCGGCGGGAAGGCGAATCATCCCTTCCGCGACGATGCCTGGATCGAATACAAATCGGACGAGGACTGGTCGAACGCCGGGTACAACGGCGCCATCCGCCTGGCCCACTCCGCCAGCCGGCAGATCGGCGCAGGCAAGGCGCCGGAGGCCGCGCAGGCCGCGCTCTACCTGCTGCCGCTGGCCACGCGCTGCCGCTCGCTCTTCAAGATGGACTTTGCCGAGGCGCAATACATCAGCGAACTGCGGTCAGGGCCGGCGGGGCACTTCAGCTACCGTCGGGTGGCGTGGGAGATGTACCTGGCGCTCCAGCGCCAGCACGCCGAGTTGGCGCGGCACATTCGCGTCACCGACTTCACCCAGCCGATCGACTTGCTGCAGCGCTGAGCGACTGTGCAGCACAGTTTCACAGTCTCACAGTTTCACAGTGTTTTCGGGGGGGGGAGGGGATCCTTCTCCGTGACGGGCGGGCTGGCGCGGGAATGGGCGACTTACCAGCGATTCGGCGGATCGTATTTGTTTTGAATCGGTTATGGGACTGGTTCGCGGCCCGGTCCTTGCGACGGATGGGAGGATGCGGCGGCTTTCCCCGGCTTTTCCGGCGCAAAGTTTGGACAGTTTCACAGCGCTTACGGGGGGTGCTCTTCCCTGCGATGCACGGCCCATGACGCAGGGCGCTTGCCTGCCCTGCTTTCAGGATGCGCCAGGGAGGGGAAATCTTCGGCACCACCTGCGGTGGGGCTGGCGTGTGGGGCGCCGATTTCCGTGCGGGATTCGCCTCTGCCGGGGAGGCAGCCGGTATTCGATGTATACGGGAGTCGCTCGCGGTTTTCATCGCAGAAGTGCGCGAGGGGCGCCTACGATCCTGAGGCGCCGTCCCTACGGGACTCCCGATCCATCGTAGGTTACGGCGACCCCACGCTGAAGCGCGGGGCTAACCAACATTGCGCCTACGGCGCGGGGCGAGTGGCTTCTTTCGCTGCGAGTGGCTTCCGCCGGTGGCGGCTGGCTTCTGCCGGTGGCGGCTGGCTGCTGCCGGCATGGGGCCTTCCGACGCAGGCCCCTTTGAGGGGCCGCCAACCATAAGGCCTCCGGCTCTGCCGGAGAATGCTCACTTTGCCGCGATGTGGGCAATTGCCGAAATGGCGGCAGCGGCGGCGGCGCGGCCTGGCATGGCGAAGATGCCAAGATGTTCCTCTTCAATCAGTTGGCTCTCAGGTCGCAAGGGCTCACTCGTGCAAGGAAGGATGCGGGTTGAGGAGCCGCTTATGATAAGCGCGTTCAAGACAGGCCGCGACCGGCGGAATGAAGAGAGAGACTCCTGCGCGACGGGTGTGGACTTCCTGCGACTGTTCGCAGAAGAGGGGGAAGCCCTCTTTCAACTGTCGCTCGAACTTACCGCGGATTCCGAGAAAGCGGAATTGTGCCTGGTCTCCGCCTTGAAGGGATGTCTGCGCGGGGGCCCCGTGCCAAAGAAGCGGGCGCGGATCTGGGCGCGCCGCATGGTGGTTCGTCATGCGATCCGGCTGGTGGCAGGCAGGGAGGACGACATCGGGTGCGAAACCGACGCCGACATTTGTTTGCAGCCCAGCCAATTCCGGGTCGATGGGCGGTGCGAATGCCAGGCGATTCTGGAACTGCCCGACTTCGATCGCCTGGCCTTTGCGATCTGCGTTCTGGAGCGCTATTCGGTTCTCGATGCGGCGCTGCTGCTGAGGCGGACGCCGAAGGACGTGAACGATGCGATCGAGCGCGCGACGCGGGAGGTGGTTCCCGATGGGGAATGGAACCTTCCGGGGACAATCGGGCAGCTTGCACTGAACCCCTGCCTCGACTGATTCGGTAGGGCGGGCGGATTCGATGGCTCCTGTGGAGGTTTTTCCGGGGGGCTGGCGGCTTTCGAGGGACCGATCTTCGGCCAGTGAGTGAACTGGCGGTCTGGTAACAGTCTTGGGGCGCGATCCTCCGTGGGAGCGGCTGGGAGGGGTTCGTGCTTTCCCAGGTCCCCAAATGCGGGGGGACCTGGGGCACCCATTTTCGTGCCAGATTTGCATCCTGAAATATGGGCCACCTGCCAGCGATTAGAGCGAAACCAGAGTCGGTGTAGCCTATTGAGCTTTGTGCAGGGTCGCCGCTTCCTGTTGGTCGCGTCGACTTGAGGGCCTTGCCTTCGGGATACGGCCACTCTGGTTTCGCTGTAGTAGGGGCATCTCTCACTTCTGGCGAAGCGGGGTCCTGGCTTTGAGCCGCTCCATACGCATCATCAGCGTGCTCGATGGCCTCGCAGCATCGGGCGCGCGGGGTTGGCCCGAGGCTGCCGGGAGGGGCCGGCGGAACCGTGGGCCGAGCGCGGGCTTCCGTGGGAGTTGCGCTACGATAAAAGGACAGAAACGGAGCGCGCATGTTTGTCGTGGTCTGGCAGTTCGAAGTTGCAGAGGAGAAGGTGTCCGCCTTTGAGGCCGCCTACTCGCCCGAGGGGGAGTGGGCGCAACTGTTCCGCACCTCGGCGGAGTACCTGGGCACCGAACTGCTGAGCGACGCCTACATTCCCGGCGGCTACATGACCATCGACCGCTGGGCCAGCGAGGAGGCGTTCCGGGCCTTTCGCCGCGACCACGACGGTGAGTACGAGCGGCTGGACCGGGCGTGCGACGCGCTGACGAGCCGGGAGACGCGCGTCGGAGCGTACATGGTCTGAGAAAAGACCTGCGCGTCGTGCCAGGTACCAGGGTAATCCACATGTATTCTCTCTTTGTTCGCCATTTTTCGCTGTCATTGTCTCCTGCGCCCTGCTACAATCCCTTCGAAATGCCTTCCTGGCTTTCACTTAGCCCTTGCGTTTTCAGCGGGGTGGGAGGACCGGGAGTGCGCTAGAGGAGGATTACCGAATGGCCATCGCCGACGATCGCGCGAAAGCCGTTGAACTTGCCCTTGCCCAGATTGAGAAGCAGTTTGGCAAGGGATCCATTGTGCGGCTGGGCTCGCGCGAGGCGCTGGTGCCGATCGCGGTGATCTCGACCGGGTCGATCAGCTTTGACGCGGCGCTGGGCGTGGGGGGTGTTCCGCGCGGCCGGGTTTGCGAGGTCTTCGGCCCCGAGTCGTCGGGCAAGACCACCATCTGCCTGCAAGTGATTGCCGAGGCGCAGCGGCTGGGGGGCATGGCGGCCTTTGTGGACGCCGAGCACGCGCTGGACCCCAGCTACGCCAAGAAGCTGGGCGTGGACATCGATAATCTGCTGGTTTCGCAGCCGGACTCGGGCGAGCAGGCGCTGGAGATAACCGAGGCGCTGGTGCGGTCAGGAGCGATCGACGTGCTGGTGGTGGACTCGGTGGCGGCGCTGGTGCCCAAGGCCGAGCTGGACGGCGAGATGGGCGATTCGCACGTGGGATTGCAGGCGCGGCTGATGAGCCAGGCGCTGAGGAAGCTGACGGGCACGGTGTCGAAAAGCAGGACGGCGCTGATTTTCATCAATCAGATTCGCGAGAAGATCGGCGTGATGTTCGGCAACCCGGAGACGACCACCGGCGGGCGGGCGCTGAAGTTCTACTCCTCGGTGCGCATCGACATCCGGCGGATTGCCGCGGTGAAGGAAGGCGACGTTGTGGTGGGCTCGCGGACGAAGGTGAAGATCGTCAAGAACAAGGTGGCGGCGCCGTTCCGCGAGGCCGAGTTCGACATTCTCTACGGCGAGGGGATCAGCAAGGAAGGCGACGTGCTGGACCTGGCCGTGGCCAACAACATCGTGGAAAAATCCGGCGCGTGGTACAGCTACTCCGGCGAGCGCATCGGCCAGGGCCGCGAAAACACCCGCACCTTCCTGAAGGAAAACAAGGACATCTTCGCCAAGATGGACGCGGAGTTGAGGAAGAAGCTGGGGATCGGGGCGGTGAAGGCGGATGTGCCCGAGGTTCCGGCGCACGGACCGGCCGAGGCCAAGGAAGTGGTGCGGGGGCGGAAGGGCTAATCCCTTCACGATTCAGGTGAAGCTCCAGGCCCGGATGGCCGGACCTGGAGCCCTCCTGTGTGGTCTGCTGGTTTGGCGGGGACCTGGGCCACACGCCGGAGAATATACGACTGGACGGAGAGAATCCCCAAGGAACATCCCACAGGGGCTAAAGCCCAATTGATTCTATTGGCCTTATCGGCACGACTGAAGTCGTGCCCTGACACATTTTTCGTGCCATTTGGCGAGTCTTTCCGCGGCCTGTGAAATCGTGCCCTGACACATTTTTCGTGCCATTTGGCGAGTCTTTCCGCGGCATGTGAAATCGTGCCCTGACACATTTTTCGTGCCATTTGGCGAGTCTTTCCGCGGCATGTGAAATCGTGCCCTGACTCTTTTTCGTGCCATTTGGCGAGTCTTTCCGCGGCCTGTGAAATCGTGCCCTGACTCTTTTTCGTGCCATTTGGCGAGTCTTTCCGCGGCCTGTGAAGTTGCGCCCCTGCAAATCCCGATCTTAGTGACTGGCGGCTAGGCAAATGGCGCCAGCCGGAAGTAGCGCTGGGCGCGGCCGACGTCCTTGAGAATCTGCGTCTTGAGCGCTTCGGGCGAGGGCCAGGTCTGCTCGCCGCGCAGGCGGAGGAGGAAGTCGAGCTCGACGGGTGTGTCGGGGGTGAGTTCGACCGGCTCGAAGTTGAGGATGTGCGACTCGACGGCGAAGGAGGCCTCGCCGAAGGTGGGGCGGTTGCCGACGTTGGTGACGGCCTGAAAGGCGCGTCCGCCGATGTGCAGCCGGGTGACGTAGACGCCGTGGGCCGGCAGCAGGTCCGCGTACGGGGCAAGGTTCACGGTGGGGACCAGCAGGCGGGCGCCGATGCCGCGGCCGCTGGCCTGCGCGGAGCGGACGGAAAAAGGCCGGTCGAGCATCCAGCGGGCGCGGCGCATGTCGCCCTGGGCGATGAGCGCGCGAATGGCGGAGCTCGAAACCTCGAGGCCGCGGACGTGGACGGCGCGATGCACGGATACGCTGAAGCCGCTCTCCCAGCCGAAGCGGGCCAGTTCGGTGACGCCTGCCTCGGCGCGATGGCCGAAGCGGAAGTTGCCGCCCTCGTGCAGGCCGCAGAGGCCGAGCCCCTGGACGAGGATGCGGCGGACGAACTCGCGGGCAGGCAGGGCGGCCAGTTCTGCATCGAAGGGCAGCACAAGAACCGCGTCCACACCGGTGAGGGCGAGCAGGCGGATGCGCTCCGCGATGGGCGTGAGCAGCGGCGGCGCCAGGGCTGGGCGGAGGAACCGCTCCGGGTGCGGTTCAAAGGTGACGGCCACGGCGCGGGCGCCGAGGGAGCGGGCCTCGCCGACGACCGCCGCCAGAATCTCGCGGTGGCCCAGGTGTACGCCGTCGAAGTTTCCGATGGCGGCCACCGAGGGGCCGAAGGGAGCGGGCAGCTCGGCCAGCGAGCGGTAGACGGGGATGACGGGTGCGGTCGACTTGCTCATCGGCTCACCGGTTCCAGGGCGATGGGTACGCCAAGGCCGTCGTAGGCCATGCGGATGTTGTCGGGAAGCAAGCGGTTGGTGGCCTCGTGGCCCAGCTCGTGGGCGATGTGGGTGAACCAGGTGCGGCGTGCGCCGATGCGCCGTGCCCAGCCGACGGCCTGCTCGACGGTGGCGTGGCTGGGGTGGGGCTTGTGGCGCAGCGCGGAGACGACCAGGCAGTCGAGTCCTTCCAGCAACGGATAACTCGACTCGGGTATCTCGCTGACATCGGTGAGATAGGCGGCGCTGCCGAAGCGGAAGCCGGAGATCTCCATCTCACCGTGCAGCAGGGGCACGCGGAGAAACTCGACGCCGTGCACTGCGGCGCGTTCGCCGAGGTCTTCCAGGCGGACGCGGGCGCGGGTTGGGTAAGTGGCGTTGGGCGAGAAGGTGTAGTCGTAGATCCGCTCCAGGACCGCGCGCGTCTCCGGAGTTACATAGAGCGGTAACTCGCCGCCCTCGCGGGCCACGGTGAAGCTGAGCGGGCGCAGGTCGTCAAGGCCAAGGATGTGGTCGGCATGGGAGTGGGTGTAGAAGACGGCGTCGACGCGGCGCAGGCCGGCGCGCAGAGCCTGCTCGCGGAAGTCGGGGCCGGTGTCGACGACCACGACGCGCTCGCGCCCGCCCTGGCGGCCCTCCTCTTGCCAGCGGATCAGCACCGAGGGGCGCAGGCGGCGGTCGCGCGGGTCGGCGGATAGGCAGACCGCGCAGTCGCAGCCCAGTGTGGGTACGCCCATCGAGGTGCCGGTGCCGAGAAATGTGAGCAGAGCTTTCATTGTTCCGAGCTTTCAGCTCTTAGCTTCTAGCTTCTAACTTTCAGCTTTCAGCTTGTGTGTGCGGGTGTAAGGGGTTCCCGAATTCGGTTGAGTTTTGGATGCGCGGAGCGAGGCTGCGGCGGCAGAGTCAGCGCCGCGTATCCCTTCGCTAGTTAGTGTCCCATTGTGTGAGTCCGGCAGGGGCTGAAGCCCTCTTCTCTCAACTGGGTTGTATGCGGCACGACTAAAGTCGTGCCCTTTCAAAACCCGACTTTCAGCAGGGGCTGCCGGTCCCTCAGTCCCTAAGTCCCTAAGTCCCTAAGTCCCTAAGTCCCTAAGTCCCCAGGTCCCCCAGTCCCAGGGTCCCAGGGTCCTCTAGTTCGCCTGCGGCGGCGGCGGGGCCTTGATGCCCTGCAGGGTGATCATGTTGGTGAGCTCGAGGAAGGCCATGCGGGCCTCGAAGACGGCGGAGTCGAGAAAGCGGCTTTCGATGGCGGTGAGGTTGCCACGGGTCTTCTCGGCAAGGACGCCCATCAGGTCGATGGTCTGGCGGGCGCCGAGGATATCGACGCGGGGACGCTGGCCCTCTTGGGCGCCGGCGCCCATCTGAATCATCGCCGAAAGATAAAGCTGCTGCACCAGGTGCTCGAAGGCGATGGGCGGCTGCGGGCCGGCAGCCGGGTTCTGCGCGCGAACCAGGTCTTCCAGGCGCTCGGCGGAGGCCTCGTAGGCGGCCTTCTGTTCGCGGCTCTCCTGGGCGGTGGGCGCGGGGGGCAGGCCTGCGTTGGGCTCCTCGACGGTGTCTTCTTCCTCGGGCGCGGCAGCCGGTGGCTCAGGCCGGGGCTCGTGGACCACGAGGCGCGGGCCTGCGGGGGCTGCGGTGGCCGCGGGTGCGGCTGCGGGCTCGGGGGCTGGAGAAGGATGCGTCTCCTTCTCCTCCTCGGCCTTCATCTTGCGGCGGTCAATCACTTCAAACTTGGGTGTGTCGCTCATAATTCCTGGCTTCCGTTGGGTTCAATGTCCAGTGCAGGCGGGGCGGTGAGGATGCGGGCGGTACCCGCGGCTTCGCCCGCAAGGTAAGCAAGCGGCCGGGGGCGCAGTTCGGCCTCGCCGCGGATCATGGCGAGGGCAAAGCGGCGCGCGCCGGAGGCGAGAGGCAGTTCGGCGGCGCTGGTGACGGCGCCGGCAGCCGCGCTGGCGCCGGCAGCGTTGGTAAAGGTGAGCCCGGCGCCGGGCTCGGGCAGCGGACCGTCGATCTCGAGCTGGCGCAGATGCCGGTGGACGTTGCCGCGCGAGCGGATGCGCTCGACGATCTCCTGGCCGATGTAGCAGCCCTTTTCGAAGTTGAGCGCGCGCATCTGCGCGGTCTCCTGCGGCAGGTCGCGCTCGGCGATGTCGACGCCGTAGAGGGGAATGGCCTCGGCGATGCGCAGTGCCTCAAGGGCGGTGGCGCCGGACGGCTGCGCGC
>JBAVMZ010000222.1:0-2486 GCA_049690595.1 Occallatibacter sp.
GAACCGGCCCTTCCACCCGCACATCACGCTGGCCCGCGCGCGCGAACGCGGCCCGTCCGCGGCGCTGCGCGGGCTCGGCGCCCGTCTCGGTACGCCACCACTCATTCCCGCCTTCACCGCGCGGGAGTTCCTGCTCTACGAGAGCTTCCTCGGTCCCGGCGGCTCGCGCTACGAGGTCCGCGCGCGTTTTCCGCTCGTAGTCGAACCAACTCCCCGATAACCCTGGTCGCGGATGGATCCGGCACAGCCGCCGACCCGCTGCGCATGAAACGGGGGAGTAGCGCCGGCCTCCTGGCCGGCTGTAGCGCGGGCGTCTCCGCCCGCATTCTCTTCCGGGCCCCCATGTGCCCTCCGGGAGCCTCGGTTACGGATATATCCTATGCAGCGTCCGCGCAAAGGGAATCGTCTCGCGCACGTGGTCCAGTCCGCATATCCACGCCACCGCCCGCTCAATCCCCATGCCGAAGCCCGAGTGCGGCACCGAGCCGTACCGCCGCAGGTCCAGGTACCACTCGAAGGCCTGCCGCGGCAACTGGTGCTGGTCGATGCGCTCGCTGAGCAACTCGTAGCTCGACACGCGCTGCGAGCCGCCAATGATCTCGCCGTAACCCTCCGGCGCCAGCACGTCCACGCAGAGCGCGTAACGGGCGTCCTTGGGGTCCGGCTCCATGTAGAAGGCCTTCACGTCGGCCGGGTAGCGGTGCACCATCACCGGCCGGTCGTACTGGCTTGAGAGCCAGGTCTCGTCCGGCGAGCCGAAGTCGTTGCCGTACTCGAAGGGGTTTTCGAGATGCCCGTCCTTGTGCGCCTGGTTCAGCATCTCGGCGGCCTCGTCGTAGCGCAGCCGCGGGAACGGCGGCAGAATCGCCTCCAGCTTCGCCCGATCCCGCCCGATCGTCGCCAGCTCCGGCCCGCGGTTCTTGAGCACGCTCTGCACAATGTGCGAGAGGAAGTTCTCCGCCAGTTCCAGCAAGCCGTCCAGGTCCATGTAGGCCACCTCGGGCTCGATCATCCAGAACTCGGTCAGGTGCCGCCGCGTCTTGGACTTCTCGGCGCGGAAGGTTGGACCGAAGCTGTAGACCTTGCCCAGCGCCAGCGCGGTCGACTCGATATAGAGCTGGCCGCTCTGCGTCAGGAAGGCCGGGTCGCCGAAGTAATCCACCGGGAAGAGCGTCGAGGTGCCCTCGCAGGCTGCCGGCGTCAGAATCGGCGGGTCGGTGCGAATGAATCCGTTCGTGTCGAAGTACTCGGCCGCCGCCCGCATAATCTCCGCGCGGATACGCAGAATGGCCGACTGGCGCGGCGAACGCACCCACAGGTGCCGGTGCTCCATCAGGAAGTCGACGCCGTGCTCCTTGGGCGTAATCGGGTAGGGCTCGCTCTCGGGCACCCGCTGCACCACGGTCACGTCCTCGATGTCCAGTTCGTAGCCGCCGGGCGCCCGCTTGTCGGCCCGCACCTTGCCGCGGACAATCACGCTCGACTCCTGCGTCAGCCCCTTCAACGCCTCGAAGACCTCCGGCGGAACGCTCTTCACGTGGGCCACGCCCTGCACCGTTCCCGTGCCGTCGCGGAAGATGGGAAACAGGAGCTTGCCGCTCTCCCGCAGGTTGTAAAGCCACCCGCGGAGCGTGACGGACTGGCCCTCGTGCTGGCCAAGGGTTGCAATGGTGGCGACTGGGGCTTCGGGCGCTGGCTGGGTTGCTGCAATCTCTTCGGGCATTCAGGTCTCTTCTGTCTCTGGCGGCCGCATTTCTCCCCTCGCGCACAAAAAGCGCGGTTGCGGGGGGCGCCTGGCCGGACTTAACAGAATAACGCGGGCAGCCGGCTCAGGGGCGGTGCGCCAGCGCCGCGGCCAGGGCAGGCGCCAGGGTGGGGTAAGCGAAGCGGAAGCCGGAGCTGGAGAGCCGGGCTGGATAGACGCGGGCGCTGGCCAGCAGGGCTTCGTCGGCCATCTGCCCGAAGGCCAGCCACAAGGCGAAGGCAGGGGCCGGCAGAAAGGCGGGCCGGCCAAGCTGCCTTGCCAGGGTGCGCGTGAACTCGGCGTTGGTCACAGGATTGGGCGCGGTGAGGTTCACCGGGCCAGCCAAATCGGGCCGTTCCAGCAGAAAGAGGATCGCCGCCAGCACGTCGTCCAGGGCAATCCAGCTCATCCACTGGCGACCGGAGCCGAGCCTCCCGCCCAGCCCGAGGCGGAAGAGCGGAACCATGCGTCCGAGCGCCCCGCCGTCCGGGGTCAGCACCACGCCCAGCCGCATATGCGCCACCCGGATGCCAGCCTCGACCGCGGGCGCTGCCGCAGCCTCCCAGTCGCGGCAGAGCAGGGGCAGAAAGCCCGCGCCCGCCTCGGCGGTTTCGTCCAGCATCTCCGCGCCGCGGTCGCCGTAGAAGCCCGTGGCCGAGGCCACCAGCAGTGTCTTCGGCGGCCGCCGCAGGCCGGCCAGCACGCTGGCCAGTGCGCGCGTGGAGCCGGCGCGGCTCTCCGC
>JBAVMZ010000223.1:0-6192 GCA_049690595.1 Occallatibacter sp.
GGAATGTCTTTCCGCCCGAGATGCCCGGAGGCTTTGGCGGTGGCGGCGGCGGCTACTATCAGAACGGCGGATACGGCGGCGGTCAGGGTGGCTTTGGCGGTGGCGCTGGCCAGGAGAACTCTCCCACGGGGGACAACGGCGGCGGCGGCGCTGGCTTTGGCGGCGCGGTCTTCAACCACCTGGGCACAGTCCTCGCGGTCGAAACCAACTTCACAGCCAACGCGGCTCAAGGCGGTGGCGGTGGCGGCACGGCGGATGGATTCGGTGGCGCTTTGTTCAACCTGAACGGCACCGTCCGCCTGGCGCACATCGCCTACACCGGCAACACGGCGCAAAAGACAGGCGGGGCCACCGATCTGGGAACCGCCGTCTACAACCTCTCCCACAACGCTGGCAACACCGCGGCCAACCAGACCCCCACGGCCACCCTCTACGATTACGATCAGCAACTGACCACGGCCAACGGCGAACTGGACAACAACCAGGTAAACGGCACGGCAAAGGTGGTCTCCGCTGCAGCCGCGGTGGGCCTGATCTCTCCGGCATCCATCGCCTTTGGCAGTGTCATCAACGGGCAGACCGCGGCCACGCAGACCATCACCGTGACCAACGCGGGCACTGCTCCGATGACAGTGCTGGTCAACCAGACCGGCACCAATGCCTTCGTCATCAAGTCCTACAACTGCCCCAACTCGCTGGGCGCGGGCGCAAGCTGCCAGATTTACGTCTACTTTGCCCCGCTCACGACCGGCAGCTACAGCGGCCAGATCGTGGTCGCCACCAACGGCACCCCGGCCAGCCTGGCAACCAACCTGACCGCCGCCGGCATTCCGCCGCCGTATCCGCCAGCGGCCACGCCCAAGATTTCGCCGGGGACCGGGACCTACGTCGGCTCGGTGAAGGTCAGCATCACCGATACCACCCCGGGAGCCACCATTTACTACACCACCGATTACACGATGCCCACCACCAGTTCGCCCAAGTACACCGGGCCTTTCACGGTGAGCGGCAACGACGTGGTCCGCGCCATTGCCACCGCGCCGAATTACTGGCAAAGCGCCGTGGCCACGGCGAGCTACGCGATCATTTATGCGCCTTCGGTGACCACGACCGGGGTTGGCAGCATCACCAGCTCCGGGGCGACCCTCGGCGGCATTGTTCTCCCCAATGGACAGAACGGGTACGCGTGGTTCACCTGGGGAACCAGCCAGGGCAACCTGAACCACCAGACCCCCTACACGAGCTTCAGCGGAACCGGACGCGCCTTCGACCCGATCAGCGCCAAGCTCTCCGGGTTGACCACCAAGACGACGTACTACTTCCGCGCCTGGGCGGAGACGGCGGGCGGAGTGGTCTCGGGCGGCATCCTGAGCTTCAAGACCAAATGATTGCCAGACCCGGGAGGCGCGTTGCGGGCGGAGCGATCGTCGCGATCCTGCGGCCGCGGCAGGCGGCTTCCGGGTCAAATTCCGCCCAGACCCTGCCGCCCGTTCAAAAAGATGCGCTCGATTGACTGGCTTTCGCCGCCGAGGGAGTCTGTCGATTGTCTTGAGCCGTCCCTCGGGGGCTAAGGAACCTCTGACTAAGTCGAGGTCTTGAAGGGTACGGGCTTCAGCCCTGAGGGGTGCGGGTTTTAGCCCTGAGTGGCACGGGCTTTAGCCCTGAAGGGTACGGGCTTCAGCCCGTACGCCAAGCCGGGCAGAATGAATCGGGCTTTAGCCCCTGAGGGAATGGGAGGACCGTTTTTCAGAGCTTCCCTAAAGCCCACCGCCTGTAATCGGGCACTTACGGCACGGCTGAAGTCGTGCCTGACACATGTTTCCTCCCACTGTCCGGGTTTTCCGCAGCCCCTGAAGTCATGGCCTTTCTGAACCTTGTGTTCGCCCCGGGCTGCCACGAGCCTTTCGGCGGGGAGACCCGAGGCCCTGAACCCAACGCCCCCCACCCTCTCTTTGCCGTTGCAAACGTTCGCCTCGATTCAGGGTTCGGGGGATTATGAATCCCATGCGACAATAGAGGCAATCGTGATGACCGACGCCTCTGCTTCCGCCGTTCCGTCTCCAGCACAGATTACGCCTGAGCTGCTTGCCTCCCACAGCATCACCGCCGACGAGTACAGCCGCATCCAGGCTGCCCTCGGCCGCACGCCATCCCTCACCGAGCTGGGCATCTACTCCGTGATGTGGAGCGAGCACTGCTCCTACAAGTCCAGCCGCGTGCACCTCAAGCGGCTGCCCACCAAAAGCGACCGCGTGGTGCAGGGTCCGGGCGAGAACGCCGGCATCATCGACGTGGGCGGCGGCTGGGCCTGCGCCTTCAAGATCGAGAGTCACAACCACCCCAGCTACATCGAGCCCTTTCAAGGCGCGGCCACCGGCGTCGGCGGCATCCTGCGCGACATCTTCACCATGGGCGCGCGGCCGCTGGCGGTGATGGACTCGCTGCGCTTCGGGCCGATTTCCGCGGAGCCCGGCCTGAGCGAGGAAGACCGGAAGCTGCTCCACAAGAACCACACCATCGTCGAGGGCGTGGTCGCCGGCATCGCCGGCTACGGCAACTGCTTCGGCGTCCCCAACCTGGGCGGCGAGACCAAGTTCGAGCCCTGCTACAGCGGCAACCCGCTGGTGAACGCCTTCGCCCTCGGCCTGGTGCGCAAGGACGAGATCTTCTACGGCAAGGCCACCGGCGAGGGCAACCCGGTGATCTACGTCGGCGCCAAGACCGGCCGCGACGGCATCCACGGGGCCACCATGGCCTCCGAGGAGTTCCACGAAGGCACCGAGGCCAAGCGCCCCAACGTCCAGGTGGGCGACCCCTTCATGGAGAAGCTGCTGATCGAGGCCTGTCTCGAGGCCATGCAGACCGGCGCCATCGTCGGCATCCAGGACATGGGTGCGGCGGGCCTGACCTGCTCCACCTGCGAGATGGGCGGCCGCGGCGGCGTCGGCCTCGATGTCGAGCTCGACCTTGTCCCCCAGCGCGAAACCGGCATGACGGCCTACGAGATCATGCTCTCCGAAAGCCAGGAGCGGATGCTGCTGGTAGCCGAAAAGGGCAGGGAAGACGAGGTGCTCCGAGTCTTCTCGAAGTGGGGCCTGGATGCGGTTATCGTCGGCACCGTCCGGCCCGAGCCGCGGCTGCGCATCCGCCATCACGGCGAGCTGGTGGCCGACATTCCCAACGCCTCGCTCACCGACGACGCTCCGCTCTATCACCGTCCCGTCGGCGTCTGGAACTCGCCCGTTCCGGCCGAGCCATCTGAGGCCATCCTGGCCGAGCTCTCGCGTGACCGCGACTTCACCGCCGATCTGAAGAAGCTGCTCTCCAGCGCCAACGTCTGCTCCAAGCGCTGGGTCCACGAGCAGTACGACTCGATGGTGCAGACCAATACCGTCATCGGCCCCGGCGGCGAGGCCGGCGTCATGCGCATCAAGGGCACGGGCGCCGTGGACGAGGACGGCGAGCGCCACGAGATCGCCCTGGCCATGGCTCTGGACGGCAACGGCCGCTGGGCCTGGCTCAACCCCAAACTCGGCGCCATGCACGCCGTCGCCGAGGCCGCGCGCAAGGTGGCCATGACGGGCGCGGAGCCCGTGGCCGCCACCAACTGCCTGAACTTCGGCAACCCAGAAAAGCCCGAGATCATGGCCCAGTTCTCGGCCGCCATCGACGGGCTGGCCGAGGCCTGCACCGCGCTGGGCACGCCCATCACCGGCGGCAACGTGTCTCTCTACAACGAAACCCGCGGCGAGGGCATCTACCCCACCCCGGTGCTGGGCATCGTGGGCATCCTCGACGACGCCACCAAAGCCGTCCCCGCGGCCTTCCAGCGCGAGGGCGACGCCATTCTGCTGCTCTGGCCCGTGCCCCGCGACGAGGCCCAGCCCGAGCCGGAGCTGGCCGTGCCCGTCACGCCGCCTGCCATCAGCCAGTTCCCGCTGCCCGCCCTCGAAGGCCATTCCGTGCCCCCGGAGATTCCCGAAGCACCCGAATCGGAGACCCGCCTGGAACTCGGCGTCTTCGGCTCCTCAGAGTACGCCAAGACGATCCTCGGCGGCATCTGGGGCCAGCCGCCGCCGCTCGATCTCGAAGCCGAGGCCGACCTTCACTCCCTCCTTCAAGCCCTGGCCCGCAAGCGCCTGGTCACCAGCGCCCGCGACATCGGCGACGGCGGCATCGCAGTCGCCCTGGCGCAGGCGGCCTTCCCGGCCGGCATCGGCGCCACCATCGAGCAGGAGCCCTCGCTGATGGCGCATCCGCTCTTCGGCCTCTTCGCCGAGCCAGCCTCCACCGTCCTCGTCACCACCGACCCCACCCGGGTGGCCGAGATCGAGAAGCTGGCCTCCGGGCACCGCTTCATCGCCGCCCGCATCGGCACCACCGGTGGCCGGCGGCTTGAGGTCTCGGTCTATGGTGACACCCTCATCTCAGCGCGCGTGGACGAGCTGCGCAGACCCTGGGCCCATGCCCTCGAAGCCACTCTCCACGAAGAGGTGACCGCATGACCCGGTTGCTCTTTCAGGGCGTCGGCGGCGTCCGGGATCGAACCGCCGAGTTGGGCAGCGACGCAGGTTCCGGCACGAACCCTCGAGTCCCTCAGTTTCTCAGTCCCTTAGTCCCTGTCGCCGATGGCGACGAACTCCACGAAGAATGCGGCGTCGTCGCCATCCACGGCCACCCCTCCGCCGCCCGCCAGGCGTATCTCGGCCTCTATGCCCTGCAGCATCGCGGCCAGGAGTCGGCCGGCATCGCCACCGCCGACGGTCAGCACCTGGCCAACATCAAGGGCATGGGCCTGGTCAGCGAGATCTTCACCGACGACGTCATCCAGAAGCTCCCCGGAGAGATGGCCATCGGCCACACCCGCTACTCCACCACCGGCGACTCCGCCCTGCTCAACGCCCAGCCCATCCGCGTCGACTCCACCAAAGGCCTCATCGCCATCGCCCACAACGGCAACCTGGTCAACCTGGGCAACGTGCGCGCGAAGCTGGAGCGCGCGGGCGCCTACTTCCAGACCACCTCGGATTCGGAGATCATCGTCCAGCTCATCGCCCACTCGGGCGCCGGAACCCTGGTGGACGCCATCGCCGACTCGCTCTCGCAGCTCGACGGCGCCTTCTCCATCGTGATGATGACGCGCGACCGCATCTTTGCCGCCCGCGACCCGCACGGCTTCCGCCCGCTGTCGATCGGCCGCATCCGCAACCCCAGGGGCCCGGACACCATCGTCTTCGCCTCGGAGACCTGCGCCTTCGACCTGCTCCGCGCCGAGTACCTTCGCGACGTGCTGCCCGGCGAGCTGGTCATGGTCACCCCCGACGGCCTCACCAGCCGCCAGTACGCGAACGGCGTCCCGCAGTCGAGCTGCATCTTCGAGCAGGTCTACTTTGCCCGCCCCGACTCGCGCATCTTCGGCCGCTGGGTGCAGGAGTCGCGCGACCAGATGGGCCGCCAGCTTGCCCGCGAGTCCGGCGTCGCGGCCGATCTTGTGGTCCCGGTCCCCGACTCCGGCGTCACCGCCGCGCTGGGCTACGCGGAAGAGTCGGGCATCCGCTTCCGCATGGGCCTCATCCGCAACCACTACGTCGGCCGCACCTTCATCGAGCCCGAGCAGCGCGTCCGCGACTTCGGCGTGCGCCTAAAGCTCAACCCCGTCCACAACCTGCTTGCAGGCAAGCGCGTCATCCTCATCGACGACTCGATCATCCGCGGGACAACGTCGAGAAAGATCGTTCGCATGGTCCGCGGCGCAGGCGCCAAAGAGGTCCATCTGCGCATCAGTTGCCCGCCGACCATCTCGCCCTGCTTCTACGGCGTCGACACCCCCAGCAAGCGCGACCTCATCGCCGCCAATAAATCCGTCGAGGAGATCCGCCGCTACATCGAAGCCGATTCGCTGGCTTACCTCTCGCTTGAAGGCCTGCTCGCCTCCGTCCGCGACGAGCAGAAAACGGGTTACTGCACCGCCTGCTACACCGGCCAGTACCCGACGCAGTGGGTGGATGTGGAGGAGATTTTGCCGGCGGCGGCCGCGATAGCACTTCCTTGAGCGACCACGACGGCCTAGTGTAGTGTCTCATTAATAGAATCGAGTATACGCAGAGGGTCATCTTATGACGAGGAGACCCCGATATGCGTGTAGCTCGTCCCATTGTTCTCGAAGCAGATGTTCGGCGGAAACTGGAGCAG
>JBAVMZ010000224.1:0-2992 GCA_049690595.1 Occallatibacter sp.
CGCTGGCGCTGCCCGCCGCTCGCGGCTTCTCCATCGCGCCGCCGCGCTGGCGCGTTGCGTTCGCCGCACTGCTCGCCATCCCGCTGATTCGCTTCCTGCCGCCTTCGGCTCAGCTCGCAGCGGAGACGCTTCAAGGCAGGCCGCACGCTTCGCGCGATCTGGTGCTGTTCGAGGATTCCCGCCGCGCCGCGCAAATCGTCGCCAGTGTTCCCGAGAGCGACCGGACGGCCCTGGTGTGGGGTTACCGGCCGGAGCTTTACGCCTTGGCGGACCTCACGCCTGGCACGCGCTTCCTGGACTCACAACCGCTCAGCGGAGTGCTCGCGGACCGCCATCTCACCGACAGCCACCAAACGTTCCCGGAACTCTCGCGCGAGAATCGTGAGGCGCTGCTCGCCACCAGGCCGCCGGAGTGGATTCTCGATGGACTCGGCCCGATCAACGGACAACTTTCGGTCTTCAACCCTTCCACGGGCCTGGCCGCCTGGCGTCCGTTCTACACCGAGGCAGGCCGGACCGCGACCGTGATCGTCTATCTGCGGTTGCATCCGGAAACGGAGCGCGACCGTAAGGGAGTGGTGGATGTTGGTACATCCCCAGAAGTCACAAACGTGGCCGGTCGTGTCGAGCGTCCCGCTGACGATCGTTGAGTCGTCATCAAGGCCGATGCCACCACTCCCCGACGGTCCGTGGCTCCGTTTCAAAGGCGTGGCTCGGTTCACGGCCGCTACCTGGCCAGGAACGCCCGCCCCATCGTCGCTTCGGCTCCCGTCATCTGCGGCTCCTGCGCGTAGTCCGCCTGTTTCAACGCGGCCTCCACCGTGGAGACCACCGCGGTCAGTGGGTGAGTCAGGGACAGCGGTGCGTTGAGCGCTTGCAGCAGATAGTACGTGAACGCTCCGTTCGGCCGGCCTCCGAAACTCGCGTCCGCCGCTGTCTGGTCCGACTTGCAGGCTGCCACCAGCGCCAGGTTCAGTCCGTCCGAGGCGTGGACAAAGCTCGCGGGCGCGATCTGGTTTTCGATGGCCGCGATGGCGCGCCAGGCCAGATCCGCGGGCGGAACCAGAAAACGTTGCGACACCGGCGGTGCGCCGGGTCCCGGCAGCGTGCGGTCCAGGTCGCCCGAGTGGCAGGAGTCCGAGATCCAGACGAACTCGACGCCTTGGGGGACGGCCGCGAAGATGTGCTTGAATTGCAGGCCAGTGATCATGTGCGGCTCTGTCCAGTCGAAGTCCACCGGGCAGATCGCATCCTCCATCCGGTCCACCGCGCCGGAGTCGTCGCGCAGGGCGATCTGCGTTCCGTGGCCGCTGTAATGAAACAGGACCCGGTCTCCGGGCGTCAGGCCGTCCAGCAGCCAGTACAGCCGCTCCAGAATCCCTTGAGTGGTCGCGCGTGCGTCGGTCAGCAGGCGGATCGAATCCGCCGCGAAGCCGCATTTCGCCGTGAGAAACTCCGCCATATCCGTGACGTCGTTCACGCATCCCGCGAGCGGCGCGCCCGGGTACGTATTGATGCCAACCAGTAATGCTCGATCCATCGGAAAGCCTCCGTGCGGCGCCTGGGCGCAAGAGCTGCCAGCCGGCGCCAGTTGAATGTCTGTGCGAGCGCCCGTCGTCACGGGCCGCCGTTCAGAGACTAGGCCCGCGTGTCAAGCGATTCCGCCCGTCTCAGCGCGCCGTCCCATCTTCGGATGGGGCGCACTTCGGGCCTCTCCGGCGATTGGCATCTTGCTCCAGGACGGGGCTTTGACTGATGAGTTCCGCTGGAACTCCCGGTGCCGCAACCTCATTTCTCGATAGAATGAAGACGCTGTCATCCGCCCGGTGAGAACCGCCCGGCCGTGGCGTCGGAGGGCCTCTTCGCCTTCACCGCCCACCGTTGCGCCGCTCCGGGGGGAGGCACGTGCGGCGCGAGCGAAAGCGGAACGTCTCACGGCAATTCCATAGGGAGTCTATATGCCACAGGCAACTTGCGATATCGGTCTCATCGGCTTGGCCGTCATGGGCCAGAATCTCGTGCTGAACATGAACGACCACGGCTACAAGGTCGCGGTCTTTAACCGGACCGTCTCCAAGGTCGATGATTTCGTGAATAACGAAGCCAAGGGCACGCAGGTTGTCGGCGCGCACTCCATCGAAGAGCTGGCCGCACTGCTGAAGCGCCCGCGCCGCATCATGCTGATGGTCAAGGCAGGCACCACGGTCGACGACATGATCGGCCAGATCGTGCCGCATCTCGAAGCTGGCGACATCATCATCGACGGCGGCAACTCGCACTTCCCGGACACCACCCGCCGCACGGAAGAGCTGGCCGCGAAAGGCATCCTGTTCATTGGCACCGGCGTCTCCGGCGGCGAAGAGGGAGCGCGCCGCGGCCCGTCCATCATGCCCGGCGGCAATCCCGCTGCCTGGCCGCACGTCAAAGAGATATTCCAGGCCATCTCCGCCAAGGTCGAGGATGGCTCGCCGTGCTGCGAGTGGGTTGGCGAAAACGGCGCGGGCCATTACGTGAAGATGGTCCACAACGGCATCGAATACGGCGACATTCAGCTCATTTGCGAGGCCTACCAGCTCCTGAAGGATGCTTTGGGACTGACCCCCGACGAGCTGCACGACGTCTTCGCCGAGTGGAACAAGGGCGAGCTCGACAGCTACCTGATCGAGATCACGCGCGACATCTTCGGCAAGAAGGACGAGGATGGCTCCGCGGTTGTGGACAAGATCCTCGACACCGCGGGCCAGAAGGGCACCGGCAAGTGGACCGCCGTCAACTCACTCGACCTCGGGATACCAGTGACCCTGATCGGCGAAGCCGTTTTCGCCCGTTGCCTGTCGGCGATGAAGGACGAGCGCGTCGAAGCTTCGAAGATTCTCTCCGGCCCGTCGCCGGCGCGTCCGGCCGACCGCGCCGCGTTTATTGAAGACGTCCGCCGCGCGCTGTATTGCTCCAAGATGATCTCCTACGCCCAGGGCTACATGCTGCTGCGCGA
>JBAVMZ010000225.1:0-6497 GCA_049690595.1 Occallatibacter sp.
GCCCCGAGCGCTCCACCAGCGCGGCCACCGCCCCAAAGCGCTCCGGATGCCGCGGCGCCAGCGCCAGCAGCAGATTCGGATCGGCTTCGAGCAGCCGCGGCCACGCTTCCACGAGCGCCGCCTCTTCGCCCTCCAGGGTGCTGCCAGCCACCACCAGCCGCAGCCCCGCCGCGCCCGTCCGCAGCCGACGAGTAGCCTCGGCCTCCTGCGCCGCGCGCACGTCGAACTTCAGGTTGCCGCCCACGCTGACGGCCTCGGCCCGGCAGCCGATCGCCCGCAGCCGTTCGGCGTCCACCGGGCTCTGCGCCAGCACCCGCGCCAGCCGTCCTAGGAAACCTCTCCAAAGCGCCGCCGTGCGCAAGTAGCGCGGCCAGGAGCGGTCGGAGATGCGGGCATTGACCACGGCCACAGGAATCCCGCGCCGCGCGCAGCCGGAGAGCAGGTTGGGCCAGAATTCGGTCTCGGCCAGCACCAGCACCGCCGGGCGGAGCCTATCCAGATAAGCCGCGACCGCCCAGGGCAGGTCCAGCGGGCAGTAGAAGACGCGCTCGGTCCCAAACCGCTCCCGCGCCAGCGCCTGGCCAGTGCGGGTGGTGGTCGAGACGAAGACGGTGTGGCCGGGCAGGGCGCGGTCCAGTTCGCTCACCAGCCGGCTCGCGGCCAGCACCTCGCCCACGGAGACGGCGTGCAGCCAGATCGACGGCCCGGAGCCCGCCTGCCGCAGCCGTTCCGGCACGCGGCCCAGCCGTTCCGTCAGTCCCTCGCGGTACTTCCTCGTCGTGGCCATCTTCCACAGCCACCAGGGCGCGCCCAAGACCAGCGCCGCCAGCAAAGCCACGTTATAGAGCAATAGAATCATGCGAAACCGAACGAGCCTTCCCCCGGTCTAACCCTCAAATGATACATTCGAC
This sequence comes from Occallatibacter sp., assembly GCA_049690595.1. Lineage (GTDB taxonomy): Bacteria > Acidobacteriota > Terriglobia > Terriglobales > Acidobacteriaceae > Telmatobacter. Next base: position 912 of record JBAVMZ010000225.1, read on the forward strand.
CACGATGAGGACCCTGAGGACGATTCCGCTTCTGCTGCTCTGGCTGGGCCTGCCTGCCCTGGCTGACGGCCACAAGCCCCCTCCGGTGCAGCCGGCCACCACCTTTGCCGACTGCGAGACCCACGAGGGCGAAAAGGTGTCGATCGCCGCCGAGCCCTACGACACCCGCGAGAAGGAAGCCATCTTCCGCGTCGATTACCTTTCCCACGGCATCATGCCCGTCCGGCTCATCGTCACCAACAACTCCGACCGGCCCATCAGCCTGCGCGACGCCCGCATCCTCTTCCTCACCGCGCAGGGCGACAAGATCCAGGCCGCCGAACCTGAGGACGTGGAGCGGCTGATGACGCGCCGGGAGCGCGAGGGCAAGAAGATCCCCATGCCCGGTCCCATCCCCTCCATTCACATGAAACCCAAAGCCTCCAACGCCGAGGTCGAAGCCGATTTCAACGACTTCGAGTACCAGGCCCTGGTGGTCGAGCCGCACACCACCCGCGCCGGCTTCCTCTTTTACGACGTTTCGGACTACGACCGCCCCCTGGCCGGCGCCCGCCTGCACCTGCGCAAGCTGCGCAACGCCGACGGCGCCGAGCTCTTCTACTTCGAAATCCCCTTCGACAAGTACCTCAAGTCCAAGTCGCCTCAGATGAACTGAGAGCCGCTACGGCGGCACTGTGCAAACCGGACCAGCCTCCCGGAGCCCGCCGGTGGAATCCTTGCAGAATGAATGCGCATGATCGCCGCGACCACGAAGACCTGCTCCAGAGCCTTACCGGCGGCAAAATGCCGCGCAATTTAACCTGGGATTCCCTGGTTGGCCTCATCCAGCGGATCGGCCAGGTCGAGCCGCACGGAAACGATGAGTTCGCCTTCGTCGTGGGCTCCCAGCGGGCCTTCTTCAAGAAACCCAGCTCCCACAATCTCGAAGTGCAAGAAATCTCCCGGCTACGCAGATTTCTGAAGGATGCCGGCGCGCTGGGAAAGGCCGCCAAGGCGCACCAGACCGGGCACATGGTCGTGGTCGTTGACCATCATGCCGCGCACATCTATCATGACCTCGGCGGCAGCCTGCCGGAAGGCGAGGTCACGGTCGAGCCCTACGATCCGTTCGGCTTCCACCACCATCTGATCCACCGCAAGGAATCGCATTACGAGGGTGGCCGCGTTCCCGAAGAGGACTCATTTTACGAAGAGGTCGCCAAGGACCTGGTCCATGCGGAAGCCATCGTCCTCATCGGCCACGCCACCGGCAAAAGCAGTGCCATGGCGTATCTGGTCGAGTACCTGAAGACTCACCACCCGGAGACCTTTCAAAAGGTCATCGCCACCGAGTCGACGGATCTTTCCGCCTTGACCGAGCCGGAGATCGAGGCGATCGCCAAGCGGCACATTCGCGGCCCTGTGGCTATTCCGGCCTGAGCCCCGTCCGCCGCCTTACTCGTAGTACGTCGCCGTCGTCTGGTCCGTCTCCCAGATGGTGCAGTCCTTCACCCGCACGCGCCCTGCCGTCATGCCGGCCAGTTGCTCGTTGGTCTGGTCGTAGAAGTAGCGGGCCATGTTCTCGGCCGAAGGATTCAGTTCGGTGAAGGGCTCCAGGTCGTTCAGCATCTGGTGGTCAATGCGGTCGATCACCGGCCGCATCACCTGCTTCAGCAGCTTGAAATCGAGCAGCATCCCGGTCGGGTCCAGTTCGCGTCCGCACAGCGTCACGCGTACCTTGTAATTGTGGCCGTGCGGGTTCTCGCACTTGCCCTGATAGTTGCGGAGGTAGTGTCCGGAGGAGAAGCCTGCCTCCACGGTGACTTCATACATCGGTGTCTGCTCGATTCTTCAAGGGCAAGCGCCCCTCTATGCATTTTAGATGCAGCGCGCCCCGGCCGCCGATTCCGGGACCGCGAAACCCGCCGCCTCCGCCGCGCCGCCACCGCCGGGTGCCCCACCCTCGCCGCGCCTTTGTTTTTGCGGCTAGGGTGGGAAACCACGAACCTCAACTCAGCTCCGCCCGTCCCGCCGCCTCCGCCGCGCCGCCAGTCGCCGCTCCTCGCTCCTCCGGTCCACCTGCTCAAACAGGTTCGTCATCACCCCCACCAGCGCGGCGCCCAGCCCCGCCAGCAGCAGCAGCAGCGCCGCCGTGCGCCAGAGCGAGGCGTTGGCCGGCAGGCCGGGCTGGAAGCTCGAAGGCGTCAACGACAGCACGCCGGCCACCAGGGCAAAGAAGCCCAGCGCGGCGGCCAGGATGTAAAAGTTGCGCGATGCGCCGGGGAGCTGAGCCATGCCCTCATTCTGCGGCTTCCGCCCCGGCGCGGCAAGCGCCGTTATCTGACCCGCTCCGCCTCCACCAGCCTGCGCACGCCTGGGGTGACGGCCATCAGCAGCATCGAGCGGTGCACCTCGGCCGCCTTGAGCGCGGCCATCTGGTCGGCATGCTGGCCCGCGCCCACCGCTCTGCCGCTCTCGATAGCGTGTAACGCCTCGAGCCCCGCGGTTCCCAGTTGCGAGAGCAGCGGCGAGAAGACAGCAATCGACTCGAGCGGCCACGAGGCGGTCATGTACGGCTTCAGTTGCGCGTCGTTGTCGCGCCAGCTCTCAAGCTCCCGCCGCAACGCCCGGACGGCTTCCTTGTCGCCCGGATTGGCCACCACGTGCTCGGCCAGCCGGTTGGCCCGCCGCGCCGCGTCGCTCTCAGGCGAGAGCGCGTCGATGAACTGGTTCAGCGGCCGGTCGGCGTCGTACTGTTGCGTCTCGCCGCGCTCGTACTCCTTCACCGGCTCTAGCGTCCCGGCCAGCGTCGTCACCAGCTCCTTCGGCGCCGAGCCGGCCAGCCGGGTCAGCATTCTCTCCTGATTCGCCCGGTGCTTCAGGCCCAGGAATTCAAGCTCCGTGCTCACCCGGTCCAGCCGCGCGTACATCGAGTCCACGTCGCGCACCGAGGCCGGCGACCAGTACCGCTCGGCGATCGCCGCCGTCCGCGGCCAGATGCGGTTGTCGGCGTTCTCCGGCACAATGTACTCGGCCCACTGCGCCGCCTCGCCGCCCAGGATGTGCTTGGTTTCCTCGGGCGTCAGCGTCGCCGCGTCCCCGCTCAGCGGCTCCGTCAAGTAGTGGTCGCTCGCCGGGTACATCAGGTCTATGTAGTAGCCGGCCGAGAGAATCGCATTGAAGCCCATCTTCGCCGCCACGGCCAGCGACTTCGGCCCCCGCCACGACTGAATCATCGTCTCCCGCGGCAGTTCGGGCACCAGAATCTCGTCCCAGCCGATCATGTGCTTGCCGTGCTTGGTCACAATCGCCAGCAGCCGCTTGTTGAACATCGCCTGCAAGTCGTCGGCGGTCTTCAACTCGTGCGCCTTCATGAAGGCCTGGATGTGCTCGCTCTTGTTCCAGTACTTCGGGTCCACCTCGTCGCCGCCGATGTGGAAGTAGGCATCCGGAAAGATGGCCGCCATCTCGCCGAAGACATCGTCGAGCATCTTGTAGACCCGCTCGTTCGTGGGGTCCAGCGGCGGTTGCTGCTGGTCGCTCTGGTTGCGTACCAGCCGAGTGGCCGGGGTGTCCGAGGCCAGCTCCGGGTACGCCACTGTCCAGCAGGTCGAGTGGCCGGGCACGTCGAACTCCGGCACCACGCGGATGCCCCGTTCCCGCGCATACGCCACCATCTCGCGCAACTGCTCCTGCGTGTAGTACATGCCTTCGCTGGCGGTCTGTTGCAGCTTGGGCGCCTTCTTACTCTCCACGCGGAAGCCCTGGTCGTCGCTCAGGTGCATATGCAGCACGTTCAGCTTCACCGCGGCCATGCCGTCAATCTGGCGTTCTAGCTGGTCGAGCGGCATGAAATGGCGGGAGACGTCGATCATCAGCCCGCGCCAGGGGAAGCGCGGCGCGTCGTGGATTTCGACCGCCGGAATCTCCCAGCCCTTCGCGCCCCACTCGGCCAGTTGCAGAAGCGTCTGCAAACCGTGCATCGCGCCCAGCGGCGTCGGCGCATCGAGCTTGGCGCCTGCCGGGTCCACGCTCAGCGTGTAGCTCTCGTCCTCGGCCATCGACTGCACGGCCAGCCCCTGGCTGGCGCAGCGGATCGCCAGCGGCGGGTTCTCTTTGCCGTCCGCGTCCTGGTGGCGGTAGGGATCGCCGGTCTGGGCCGAGAGCTGCGCCCGGAAGCGGTCGACGGCGTGGGTGACGCGCCCGTCGCAGCCCGTCACCGTCACCCGCGGCGGATGCTCCAGCTGGAGCGCGCCCGCTTTCATCTCGATCTGCTGCGGCCACGGCATTAGCGCCGGCTGCGCCGCAAAGGCTGAAACCCCGGCCACCGGCAGCGCCCACGCCGCCGCGGTCATAGCCCATCCACACCTGATCCTCATCCTCATTTCCTTCCCCGGTTCAATCGTTTCAACAGGCACAAATACTTTACCGCAGCCCGCCTGCCCCTGGCGCGGCCGACAACGACGGAAACTCCTTCAACCCTCTCGCTAGAGGGACCTCCGGCCGCCTTGTGACCCGCCGCACAGGGCGCGCACCCCGCGAAAGCTACACTATCGGCACTCCATGCGCCGCGCCATCGCTTTTTCGCTGCTAATCCTCTTCAGTTGGACGCTGATGGCGCCTCTGTTCGCCTCGCACCCCGAGGCCAGTCTGCCCCCCTGCTGCCGGCGCCACGGCAAGCACCATTGCGCCATGATGGCGCTGGCCCTCCGCAACGGCTCCGGCCCGGCCTTCACGCAACTCTCCGAGCGCTGCCCCTGCCGCCCGGCCGCCAACGCCGCCTCCAACGGCGCAAGCTGGCAGCACGAGACCCCAGCCCTTCTCTTCGCCGGCCTCTGCCGTCAGCCCCTCGCCGTCGAGCGGACCCTGGCGCTCTTCCGCATCTCCCTCCAGCGCAGCCACCTCAAGCGCGGTCCTCCTTCTCCTCGCATGGCCTGACAGGCTGCGGAAAGACTCCATTCGAAGGCAAGAAGTGTCAGGGCACGACTTTAGTCGTGCCGCAAGTCGCACAAAATGGAGAGAGGGCTTTAGCCCCTGAGGGATGTTTTTCGCCGGCTTCCGCCGTTCCTTCGGAGTTTCCCGCAGCCCCTTCGAGCCCGGAATGCGGCCCTGGAGCCCGCCATCCCGGCCTGCGCCTCAGCGCGTTTTGAACCCGGACCCCCGAGTCCAGGAGAAGATTCCTTGAATCCCCTACGTTTACCGGCCCTCTGGCCGGTCCTGCTGCTCTGCGGCCTGATTCCCCATGCGCTCCCGGCCCAGACTGCTTCCCCATCCGCCTCTACCGGCTCGCTCGCCGGCTTCCTGCGCGACCCCTCGGGCGCCCTTGTCGCCGGTTCCGTCACCGTCACCAACTCCGCCGCGCGCCTCGAGCGCACGGTTGCCACCGATCGCGCCGGCCATTTCCTGCTCGAAGCGCTCCCCGCGGGCCTGTACGAGCTGCGCGCCTCGGCCCCGGGCTTCGATACGGCAACTCTCGCCGGCGTCCGCGTGAGAGCCGGCCACCAAACCACCCTCGAGATCCCACTCAAGGTCGCACGCGTGCAAACCCGCATCGAGGTGACGGAGGCCCCCGAAGGCGCGCGGCCGATCGATGCCGCCGAGCAGGCC
>JBAVMZ010000226.1:0-4802 GCA_049690595.1 Occallatibacter sp.
AGGCCAGCAGCACCAGTTCGCCCTCTTCAAAGCGTGCCCAGGAGCGGGCGTGCGCGCCCAGCGTGGGCGCTTCGTCCACTGTGCCCAGAGGCACGGTCTCGAAGACGGCTGTGGTACGCAGGCACCGCGCAATGCCGTTGTAGCGGGCGATGCGCTCAGGAGTCGCGCCCAGGCCCTGCTCGTCCCCCTGGAAATCGTTGAGCGAGCCAATCGTGCCGACGGCGGCCGAGTCGAACCAGATCTCCGGCGCCGAGGCCCAGTCGTAGCCCGTCGATCCATACGTCGGCACGCCGAGCCGGCCCAGCAGGCTCGAAAACCAGAAGCGGCGGTTGGCCTCAATCTGGTACTCGCCGGTCGACTGGTAAAGGTCGTCGGGGCTGTGCAGATCGAAGTACTCCACCAGCAACGGCGAGAGGTTGTAGTACATCACCACCAGGTCGGGGTTCTCCTGCCGCATGGCGGGGATGACCACGTCGAGTCCCTTCTTCATCAGCCGCTCGCCGCAGAAGGACTTGTCGAACGACGCGGCCTCGCCCACGGCGGGCAGCTCGTAGCCAAAGTCGAACTTGAGCAGGTCAGGCTTGTAGCGCCGGACGAAGCGCCGGGCCAGCTCGGCCAGGACCTTGGCCACCTCGGGGCGTGTGAAGTCCAGGATGTAATAGCGCGAGCCGGCGAAGTCGGCGCGATAGGCAGAGCCGTCTGGCCGCTTGAGCATCTGGTCTTCCCTCAGGCCCAGGTCGGCGGGGCGCTCGCAGCGCATCAGCGCGGCCCAGACGCCGATCCTCATCCCATCGGCGCGCAGCCGGTCCAGAAATTCCTCGAAGCGTGGAAAGCGGGCCGGGTCGTGCTCCAGGTTGCCGTAGGTGCCCTCCCACTTGTCGTCGATCGAGAACAGGCCGGCCTTCATGCCAGAGGCGCGCAGCTCGCCGTAGACGGACTCAAGGAAAGCCTGGTCCAGCCGCTCGCCTTCTCTGTGGCGCTCCACCTGCACCCCCCAGGTGCAGAACTGCGGCGTCAGCGCGGCTGCGGTCTTGCGCGCCGAATTCTGCTTGCGGCGGACGATGCCGGCGTGGACGAGCGCGTCGTAGTAGGCGGCGATCGAGCCGTAAGTGTCCTCGGCCACCGCGAACAGCAGCGTGGCGCCGAGGGTCAGTCGCGCCGGGCCGCGGAGATTGTGCCAGAGGTCGGAGCGGTAGTCGACCCACGGCGCCGCGCGGTCCTGGTGGAACTGGAGAAAGAGGTCGCCGGAGGGCAGATCGGCCAGGCCGCAGCAGAAGGCCTGCGAGCGCTTCGCCGTGAACATATTGCGCTGGCCGCCTTCATTCGAGATGCTGAAGCCGCAGAAGGAGTGGACCGGCAGACCCCACTGCTGGTTCAGGCCAGGGATGAAGCTGCCGCGGCCCAGCCACACGCTCTCGTTCAGGTGCACGTACTCGCTCAACACCGGGCTGACGGCCGAGCCCGAGAGCAGGCCGGGCACGACAAATGTGGACGAATGCAGCGAGGGCGTCCGCCCGGCGTCGGCCCCGGAGAAGAGATGCAGGCTCACAACGTCTTCCGCCGCGGCCGAGGTGTAGATCACGGGCTCCATCCAGATGCCGTGCTCGTCGAAGCGCCAGGCAAGGGCGATGCTGGAGCCACCGTTGACCTGCCGGTAGCGGAGGGTGACGCGGTTGCCTTCGACCAGCGGCGCCAGCGGCTGGCCCGGCGAGCAGAGCCGCGCCGCGGGCTCCCCGGCCGGAGCCACCACGACCGCGGGCTGCATCGTGCCGGAGAGGATCAGCCGGCCTTCGCCGTCCTTCAGCTTGAAGCTATCGTCCCCGCGGCTGTACTCCCAGGCGAAGTTCGCGCCCTTCACCTGGACGGAGTTCTCGCCGGCCTGGATTGCTGGCGCGGTGGCAAGGCGGCGAGAGGCAGCGGCGAGCGCCGCGGCGGTGGAGAGCTGGACAAAGTGGCGGCGGTTCATGGGATTCTCTCGGTTTCTCCTGGTCTGGTCTATTTGCCGCAGCCGCAGCTGAGGGCCAGAATCTCGGCGAAGTGCAGCGCCCGCTTGTGCCCGAGCTGCGCGATCTGCTCGCGGCAACTGAAGCCGTCGGCGGCGACAACGGTCATCGGTCCGGCGGCCTGAACGGCGGGCAGCAGCGAGAGGCCGGCAATGGCTTTCGAGACTTCGTACTTCTCCGCCTCGAAGCCGAACGGCCCGGCCATGCCGCAGCAGGTGGAGTCGATCGCCTCGACCTCCGCGCCTGCCCGGCGCAGCAGGGCCAGCTCGCTGGCCGGGCCGCCGAAGACCGCCTTGTGATGGCAGTGGCCGTGGACGAGAATCTGTGCGCCTGCGAGCTTGCCCTCGACCCAGTCCGGGCAGCGCGCGGCCAGGAAATCCGCCAGCAGCCACACCTGCGCGCTGAGCTTCCGGGCGCGCGGAGCAAAAGGACCGGAGGGAAAGAGTTCGAGCGCCTCGTCGCGGAAGACGCTGGCGCAACTGGGTTCAAGAAAGACGAAGGGCAAGCCGGCGTCGATCAGCGGGCCGACGCGGTCGAAGACCCGGGCCAGATAAGTGCGCGCCGGCCCGAGCAGGCCGAAGTCGTAGAGCGGGCGTCCGCAGCAGACTGCGCCGGCGGGCAGCCGGACGCGAAACCCGGCGGCCGTGAGCACGGTCTCGGCGGCGGCAAGGGTCTGCGGGTGGTAGTAGTTGTTCCAGGTGTCGGGCCAGAGCACCACCTGCTCGGCCGGAGGCGGCGGAATGGGCGCGGGGCCCTCCGCCTCCCCGCGACAAGGCGGCACCGTTGCGCACGGCTCTTTGGTGACGCCCGTCCGGGTGAAGCTCTTCTCGGCCAGCATCGGGAAGTTACGCTCCTGGGCGACGCCGATGAGCCGCTTGACCAGCGGGCTCGTCGACCGGCCGCTGAGGATGGCGTTGGTCAGGCCGGGTGTGAGCGCGCCCACGCGGGCCAGCTTGTCGGCAAACCCGAAGATGTAGTGATGCAGCGGATGCAGGCGCCCCTTGTAGCGCTGGGCCAGGAACTCGCTCTTGTAAGCGGTCATGTCCACCTGCACCGGGCACTCGGTCTTGCAGGCCTTGCAACTGAGGCAGAGGTCGAGAGCCTCGAATACGGCCGGTGACCGGAAGCCCTCGTGGCGCAGGGCCCCGGCCAGCATCTCCCAGAGCAGCCGGGCCCGCCCGCGGGTGGAGTGCTGCTCCTCGCCCGTGGCACGGAAGCTGGGGCACATCGCGCCGCCCTGCATCTGGCGGCAGGCGCCCACGCCCACGCAGCGCTCGGTCGCGCGCTCCAGCGAGCCCGAATCCTGCGCGAAGACGAAGTGGGTCTCACGCTCCTCCGGGCCTGTCCCGTCATCGGCGCCAGTCCCCGCTCCCGCGCCTTCTTCCTGGCGCGGACCTGCCGAAGGCGACTGGCCCCACCGCAGGTGGTGGCGCAGATTCTCCACCGGGTCGTAGACCCGCACCGGGTCAATCAGCTTGCCGGGGTTCATGCGGTTCTGCGGGTCCCAGAGGGCCTTGAACTCGCGGAAGGCCTGCATCAGCTCCGGGCCGAACATCTTGGGCAGCAGGGCCGCGCGGGCCTGTCCGTCGCCGTGCTCGCCGCTCAGCGAGCCGCCGAAGCTGAGAACCTGGTCGGCGGCGCGGTCAATGAACTCGCGGAATTTGCGCAGACCCTCTTCCGACCGGAAGTCGAAGTTGATGCGCATATGCACGCAGCCCTGGCCGTAGTGGCCGTAGAGCGGGCTGCGGTAGCCGTACTCCTGCATCAGCGTGGAGAGCCGGCGCAGGTAGGCGCCGAGCCGCGCGGGAGGCACGCCGGCGTCGTCCCAGCCCTCCCAGCCCTCCGGCTCGCCAGGGACAAAGACCGTCGCGCCCAGAGCCGATTCCCGCACATGCCACACGTGCGCCGCCTCTTCGGCCGAGTAGATCCGTGCGGTCGGCCGCTCCGTCCACGAATGCGTCCCGCGGACCAGCCCCTCGGCCTTGGCTCGCGCCTCCTCCGCGCTCCAGGCGCCCATCTCCACCAGCAGGAACCCGCGGCCCTCGGGGAGCAGGGGCAGATCGCCGGCGGCCAGGCCCTTGCGCCGCATGAAGTCCACCAGCATGCCGTCGAAACCTTCCAGGCCAATGGGTGAGTGTTCGAGCGCCCGGGGCACGGCGTCGGCGGTGACGAAGGGGTCAGCGAATCCCAGCGCGGTCAGCACGCGAAAGGGCGGGCTCGCCGTCAGGTTGAGCGTGGCGCCCACGACGGTGGCGCAGGTGCCTTCCGAGCCCACCAGCGCCCTCGCCACGTGGAATCCCCGCTCGTCCAGCAGTTCGTCCAGGTTGTAGCCGGAGACGCGCCTGGGAATCCGCGGGAACCTCTCCCGGATCAACCCCGCGTAGCGCTCGCGGATCTTCGCCAGGCCCTCATAGATCTGCCCCACGCGCCCGCCCCTGCGGATGAGGGCGTCGAGCTCGGCCGCGCTGGTCCGGCCCACGGTCATGCGCGTGCCGTCGTAGAGCACCAGGTCCAGCGACTCCACATTGTCCACCACCTTGCCCCCCAGCAGCCCGTGCACGCCGCAGGAGTTGTTGCCGATCATCCCGCCCAGCGTGCAGCGCGAGTGGGTGGCCGGGTCGGGCGCGTAGGTCAGGTGGTGCTCTTCGGCGGCCTCGCGCAGCCGGTCCAGCACAATCCCGGGCTCGACCACGGCGAGCTGCGCCTCGGGGTCGATCGAGCGCAGGCCGTGCATATGCCGCGAGAAGTCGAAGACCACGGCCACGTTGGCGCATTGCCCGGCCAGCGACGTGCCTGCCC
>JBAVMZ010000227.1:0-4788 GCA_049690595.1 Occallatibacter sp.
TCCGTCACCGTCGGGATGCCAAGCTCGCGCTCGCCTCCATCCGGCTTCCGCATCGTTACCCGACGCACCGGCTGTGGCCGGTACGTGCCACACAACAGTTGTTCCCGGATGGTGGGCCATGCGCTGCCCAACCGTTCGGCGGTCTGGTCGATGTCCAAACCGTCGATACCGGCTGCGCCCTTGTTGGACCGCACCCGTTTCCATGCCTGCTGCATGTTCTCTCTTGCCAGTGCCGCATCGAGCAGCCCTGGCCCTATGCTCTTCGCTTCATGGCGCGGACGCGTGGCTTCGTCGCTGCCCGGATCGGACAAGGCTTCACCCCGCCCTGCTCCAGACCGCTCCGCCGAGGCGGACATCTGACGCATTGCCTTGCGCATCGTCATGCCGTAGAACACTCCTTCTCGTTCCGCCCTTCGGTCGCCACTGCGGCCTACTACGGCATCTGCTGACTTCTCGCTCCGGCTCAACACCGTCGCCCTTTCAGGCATAAAGCGAGATCTCCCCAGGTAAGAACGCACTCCTTCACTGCACGACCGCCGGATCTACGCCGCTTCCCTTTGGTCACAAGAGCTTCGCGGTCACGTGCCCGCTCGCCCTGGTCGGCAGCGCCTTTTATCCGGTTCTTGTTCATCGGCCCGCAGCTTCGCTCCACGCTTCCTCCCCACACTCGGTCACCCTCATGCAGTTGCGCTTCACTTCACTCGCAGTGACCAGCTTATGGCGGGACTTTCACCCGCAAGAGTGCGCCCATGCTGGGCGCACAAATAAAAGGCCCCTCCCCGGATGGGGAAGGGCCTTTCATGCCGATAGAAGGCTGCGCAGGCGCTTACTACTTGCCGGCCGTGCCCCAGGGCGAGCCGATGCCGGTGCAGGGATCCCATCCCTTGCCCGCCATCCAGCCCTGATAGAAGCCGCAGGTGCCGTAGACCACGTCGCGGTAATCGGCGCCATACATTGTGGAGTTGGCGAGGACGGTGTATATCCCGGTGAGTTCCGCGGAGGCGCCGTTGAAGTGGCCTGAGCGGTTTGCAATACCGGCAAAGAGTGGCGAAGCGACGCTGGTCCCGCCGATGATGTTCCAGGGCTCGGGAGTCGGCGTGCCGTTGACGATGTAGGTGGTGTAGAAGCTGTCGTAGACCCAGACGCCGGTTCTGGGGTTGGCGACGGCGGCAACATCGGGAACGCCGCGGTGGTTGCCGAGGGTGGTCGCGATGCCATTCTGGAAGGTTGGGCGTGGCTCATACTTGCTGAGCCCGCCGCCACCGTCTTCCCAGGCGATCTCGCCCTGATACACCAGCGTGGCAGGGTTACGCGAGATGGTGGTGCCGCCAACCGCGACCACAAACGGCGAGGCGGAGGGGAACTCAACGCCCCAACTGTCGCCAGTCGAGGCAAAGAAGGTCACTCCCGGGGGAAGGAGGGCCTTGATTTGGGTGTCGTAGGATGTTTCGGCGGAGAACTCGGGTCCGCCCCAGCTCATGGAAACCTCGCCCCCGCCTGCGGCCGCCACCAGTTGAACAGCCTGGAAGGCCGCGGTGAAGAGGTCCGTGTAGCTGTTGGATTTGGCCTCGACCAGGTAGATGTGCGCCTTGGGCGCCATGGAGTGGGCCATCTCGATATCGAGAGCCGACTCCAGTGCCCAGCAGTTGTAGCCTCCGTACACTTCGCAGGCCGGATCGGGAGTCGGCTTGGTCGACGGCCAGGTCACGGTGAAGGTCGACGCTGTGGGAGCCGGCAGACCGAACTGGGCCGAGAACTTGGCCAGGTCGCTCGCCGCCGTCGGGTAGTCGTAAGCGTCCACGATGGCGATCGCCTTCGAGCCGCCGGTGGCAACCTTGGTCGTCGGCAGCGTCGTTGGGTTGCAGCCTGTTGTGGCCGCGGTCTGCCCGTAGAGGCAGGCCAGCGACGCGGGGGTCTCGGCAATGCCCCAGGTCTGGGGCTGAATGGCATCGGGAGCGAACTCTTCCTCACTGAACCCGACCGCGCCCTCGGGCCTGCCTGGGGGAACGAAGACTTTGAAGTGGGCGCGCGCGCGGAGACCGATATCGGCCGAGCGCACTGCGCCAGCTTGCGGGGTCATGACACGGCCGCTCCCCGACTCCTGGGAGACACGGGAGCTGGCTTCTTCCTGAGCGCAAACCGCGCCGCAGGCGCCAAGAAACAACGCACAAACGACTGAAATGGTCCTTTTCAATGTATTCTCCTTGACTCGGATCTGCCCGGAGAGGGATATCCCCGCGCAGGCCACAACCGCGGGTGATCTCCCGCGGGCTTCATTGGGATGAACATGGTCCCCGCCAGGCGGACGCGCCCGTTCGAGGCCGGCACTAGCCGATTCCGCGAGACAGGTCTGGAAGGTCGCGCAATTGGGGATGCGGGGAAATCGCGAGATTCCGGACTAGAAAGGTGGAGAATCGACTGGAGCTAGATATTCTCACGAGCCGGGTTCGGCAGTCAAACCAATTCTTCGTCTTCCGCTCGGAGCGGGCTGTGGACCGGGAGACGGGCGAGCGCCCCGCGGTCCTGACCTCTGAAGACAACAAGGCCCGTCTCTCCCTTCGGGGAGAAGCGGGCCCTGTTGGTTTACGTGCTGCTCAGCCGGTTACTTGCCGTTCTTGCCGTAGGGCGCGCCCAGGCCGGTGCAGGGATCCCATCCGGGGATAGCACTCCAGCCCTTGTAGTAGCCGCAGATGCCGTAGGTGATGTCGCGGAAGTTGGGGCTGACAAAGCCGGCGCCGTAGCCGGAGTAGATCAGGTTGTGGGAGACGGTGCTGTTGGCCGAGAAGTGGCCAGCGTTGTTGAAGAGGGCAGCCGTCAGAGGCGCGGCCACGCTGGTGCCGCCGAAGATGTTCCACGGGGCTGGGTTGCCGTTGTAGAGGGTCTCGTAACTGTTATAGACCCAGACGCCGGTCCAGGGATTGGCGACGGCGGAGACGTCCGGAACGCCGCGATGCGTGCCGACGATGCTCGATATAACGCTCTGGTAGGCCGGCCGCGCCTCGTAGGGGCTATAACCGCAGCCGCCGTCCTCCCAGGCCACCTCGGCCTCGAGGTTGAGGTTGGCAGGGCTGCGCATCAGGGTCGTGCCGCCAACGGCAATCACGTTGGGGCTGACCGAGGGATACTGGGTGCCGTACATATCGCCGGTGGAGACGAAGAAGACGACATTGTTCTGGATGAGCTGCGCGTCGTAGGTTGTTTCGCCGGAGCCTTCACCGCCGCCCCAGCTGAACGAAACCTCGCCGCCGCCGGCTGCCTGCACCAGGGTCACCGCCTTGGAAGCAGCGGCAAACAGAGCCGTATTGCTGTTGTCGGTGGCCTCAACCAGGTAGATGTGGGCCGAGGGAGCCATGGCGTGCGCCATCTCGATGTCGAGAGACGACTCGGCCGACCAGCAGTTCCAGCCGTTTTCGCCGGCGCAATAGGGATCCGGGCCGGGCTGCGTGCTGACCCAGGTCCTGGTGAAGTTGCTCGCGGTGATCGCGGGCAGGCCGAACTGCGCGGAGTAGGCCCCCAGATCTTGGGCCGCGGTCGGATAGTCGTAGGCGTCGACGATGGCGATCGCCTTCGAGCCGCCGGTGGCCACCTTGGAGAGCGTCGACGGATTGCAGCCCGCGGTCCAGGTGGTCAACCCGTAGATGCAGGCCAGCGTAGCCGGGGTTTCGGCCCACCAGCCGGAGACCGGGGTGTACACCGAGTGGTTCTTCTCAGCCGGAAAGCCGACCAAACCCTCGGGACGGCCCGGGGGAACGAATATCTTGAAGTGGGTGTGCATGCGCACGCCCAGATCCTCCGGCCTTTGAATGCTCGAAGCAGGGGTGACAACCTGGCCGCCGCCGGGGCGCTGCTTATCGATCCGGACGGAGTTGCTGGCATCCTGCGCGTAGAGCGCGGCCGCTGTTGCCATCAGCAGACAAGCGATTGCAAGAATGGTCTTCTTCACAGTCTCCTCTTTCTGTCGCCCTGCGGAAATCCAGGGTCAGAGCAGTTTCTGCCGCGCCGGAGGGAGAGGCAGTCGGGTGGATGGTCGGCTCGGGTCGCGGGATGTTCGACCCCATTGGCCAGTATCTTGCCAGGAATCGCGACCGGCCGCTTCAAGCCCGCACGGGTGGGAAGCACGCAGGGACAATCCCTCAGTACAAAGCTCCTGAGGCCTTGGATGCATACTAGCGGAAAGCTTTGCCCGCCGCTGAAAAAAATTATTGGGACCGGAGCGGGCGCCCGGGCAAACCGGGAACGGGAAGCGAGGCAGGACAGGCAAGAGACTGCGGCCGGGAAAGGACAAACACCTTTGCCCAAGGAGAGTTGCGCCGATCAGGAGCCGGTCTTTCGCTCCTCGTCGAGCACCTGGTCCAGCAGCCCGCGCAGGCTGGCTGCCCGGGCGCGGCCCACACGGGGGTCCGCCCCGCTGGCTTCCAAGGCCTGCACCAGCTCGTCGGCCAGGTTGAGCGCGGCCAGCACGGCCACCCGCAGCGAGTCGACGGTGCGCCCCTGTGCGGCCACGGCGCGCATCCGGCTATCCACTAGTTCGGCCAGGCGGCGGATGTGCGTCGGGTCCTGCCCGGAAAGGTGGTAGGGCTGATCGTAGATATTGACAGTGACGAAGGCCGGTCGGCCCGCGGGTTGCTCAGCCACGTCTCTCCCTCACAGTTCGAGCGCGTCCAGTTGCGCCAGGAGGCGCTCGATGCGCTGACGGACATGGTCGCGCTCGGCGCGCAGGCCATCGATTTCGTGCTGCAGCCGGCCCAGTTGCGACCCCTGCTCGGCCATCCGCGCCTCAGCCTGGGT
>JBAVMZ010000228.1:0-3942 GCA_049690595.1 Occallatibacter sp.
CGTCCGCCCTGCCCCCCCTGCGCGCCCTGGGGTGCGCTTTGTGCGGGTGCGCCGTCTGCGCGATTGAAGTTCGGCTCGTTCTCCTCGTCGAACTCCTCACCGCCTTCCTCGTCGAAGTCGTCGCCGCCCTCGATGAGAATCGTGCTCTGGTTGGAACGCGGCTGCCGCTCATCGAACTCGTGCCGCGGCTTGGGCGCTGCGGGAGCCGCCACAGGAGCGGGCGCCTCGGATGCGGAGATCTCCACGGCCGCGGGCTCCGCGGGAGCGCTCTGCGCCAGCTTGGCCCGCTGATCCTTGATCAGCGCCTTGCGGCTGAGCTTGATGCGGTTGCCCTCGATGGCAAGCACCTTCACCATCACCTGGTCGCCTTCGCGCAGCTCGTCCTTGACTTCCTTGACGCGGTGCTCCGCGATCTCGGAGATGTGCAGCAGGCCGTCCGTACCAGGGAAGAGCTCGACGAAGGCCCCGAACTCGGCCAGCCGGACAACCTTGCCCAGGTAGGTCTTGCCGATCTCAGGCACGGCGGTGATGTCGCTGATCATCGCCAGCGCCTTCTTCAGGCCGTCCGCGTCGCTCGAGGCCACGCTAACCTTGCCCGTGTCGTCGACGTCGATCTTGGCGCCGGTCTGCTCCACGATGCCGCGAATCGTCGCGCCGCCCTTGCCAATCAGGTCGCGGATCTTGTCGGTGGGAATCATCACCGTCTCGATGCGCGGCGCGTAGGCCGAGCGCTCCTTGCGCGGTCCGTCAAGAACGGCATCCATCTTGTCCAGCAGGAAGAGCCGGCCGCGCCGCGCCTGCTCCATCGCTTCCTGCAGAATCTGCCGGGTCAGCCCGCCGATCTTGATGTCCATCTGAAGCGCCGTGATGCCCTTGCGCGTGCCGGCCACCTTGAAGTCCATGTCGCCGTAGTGATCCTCGGCGCCGGCGATATCGGTCAGGATGGCGTAGTCGTCGCCCTCCTTCACCAGACCCATGGCTACGCCGGCCACTGCGCCCTTCAGCGCAATGCCCGAGTCGAAGAGCGCCAGGCTGGCGCCGCAGACCGTCGCCATTGACGAAGAACCGTTCGACTCCAGGATGTCGGAGACGATGCGCATCGAGTACGGCGAGTCCTCGGTGCTCGGCAGCACGGCCGAGAGGGCACGCTCCGCCAGGGCGCCGTGGCCCACTTCGCGCCGGCCTACGCCGGTCATGCGGCCCGTCTCGCCCACGCTGAACGGCGGGAAGTTGTAATGCAGCATGAAGTTCTTCCGCTGCTCGCCCTCGTAACTCTCCAGCCGCTGTCCGTCGTCGGCGGTGCCCAGCGTGGCCGTGACCAGCGCCTGGGTCTCGCCGCGGGTGAAGAGCGCCGAACCGTGCGTGCGGGGCAGAACACCGGTCTCGATCGTGATCTGCCGGATCTCGTCGAAGGCGCGGCGATCGGGCCGGATGCGGTCGTGGGTCACCTGCTCCCGGAAGAGCCGCTCGCGAAGGGCCTCGTAGTAGTGCGCCAGTTTCTTCTTCGCCGCCGGGTCGTCGGCCGGCAGTTCGGCGGCCAGCTCGTCCTTGATCTTTTTGATCAGCGCGTAGCTCTCGGTCTTGCCGTGGGTCTTGGTGTCCAGCGCATCGGCCAGGCGGGCGCCGATCTTCGCCTTGAGCTCGGCGTAGTAAGCCTCGTCGAACTCCGGCGCGGCAACCACCAGCTTCGTCTTGCCGGCCACCGCCACCAGTTGCTCGATGGCGGCGACAATCTTCTTGATCTCTTCGTGCGCGAACTCGATGGCGCCCAGAATGACCTCTTCGGTCTCTTCCTTGGCTCCCGACTCGATCATCACGATGCCGTCCTTGTGGCCCACCACCATGATGTTGACCGTCGACAAGGCGCGCTCGGCGTAGGTCGGGTTGATGACGAATTCCCCGTCGATGCGGCCCACCCGGACCGCGCCCACGGTCGCGCTGAACGGAATGTCGGAGAGCGCCAGCGCGGCGGCGGCGGCGTTGATGCCCACCACATCCGGATCGTTCTCCTTATCCGCCGAGAAGACCAGCGCGATCACCTGGGTCTCGTTGCGGAAACCCTCGGGGAAGAGCGGGCGGATGGGCCGGTCGATCTGACGCGCGGTCAGAATCTCCTTCTCGCTCGGGCGCCCTTCGCGCTTGATGAAGCCGCCGGGAATGCGTCCGCCAGCGTAAGTGTACTCGCGGTAGTCGACGGTAAGGGGGAAGAAGTCGATGCCCTCCCTGGGGTCGGGAGAAGCTACGGCGGTGGCCAGAACGACGGTCTCGCCGGTCGAGACCAGCGCGGCTCCGGAGGCCTGTTTGGCCATGCGCCCGGTCTCGAAGACCAGACGCTTGCCGCCAGCAAGCTCAACGGCTACTTCATGCTTTGACATAAGTGTCCTCGTTTCGTTTTGTTCGCTTGGGAAACCTGGAGGCAGCGCGCGCCGAAGGATGCTCGAAAGCTGGCGGCCGGTGCGGCCGGGCGCGGGGCGCTGTCAGGGAATTGCGCAGGAAAGCTGGCCGCCGCTCTGCAAGCGGGGCTGCGCCGCGGGACCGAGCACAGGCGATAGCTGTGCTCAGTCCCCGGCAGCGTGGGCGTGTCGCCAGGTACACCTTGGCCCCAGGTCCTGGGTAGAACGGGGGCCGTGACCAACTTCCGGTCTGGGCGCTTCCGGTTCAAGGTTGGCTTTCTGGTTATTTGCGCAGACCGAGCTTGGTGATGACGTCGCGATAACGATCCGAATCGTGCGTCTTCAGGTAGTCGAGCAGGCGGCGGCGCTTGCTCACCAACTGAAGCAGGCCGCGACGCGATGCGTGATCCTTCTTGTGCGTCTTGAAATGCTCGGTCAGTTCGCTGATCCGCTGGCTCAGAATGGCAATCTGGACCTCAGGGGAACCGGTATCGGTTTCGTGAGTGCGGAAGCGTTCAATCAGGCTTGTCTTCTTGGCAGTCGCCAGCACGGCGTGTGTTACTCCTCTTGCGTTCTCTAGTCCACTCTCGAGTGTCTAGTGTGAGATTACCATGAATGGAGCGGGCGGGGAAAGCAACGTACGGCTTCGTTGGCGCCAAAAAGATCCAGCCGCTTCCGGCGCCATCCCCGGCGGAGAAACCCCAGACCCGCCGCAACTTACGGCTCGGCCTGCATCCAGTAGTTGGCCCGGGCCACAATCCGGGCGCCGTAGTCCTGGACCGTGCGAACCCGGATCGCATGAAGTCCCGGCGTCAGGTCCGTCGGACTGAACGTGATCAGGTAGCGGTTGCGCGCATGTTTGGCCGCCTCGGCCACCCGCTGTTCGAATCCCTTGTCCAGGGTGAAGGTCTGGTACTCGCCCCCGCTCATATGGGCGATCTCCTTCGCCACGTTCTTCTTGAAGGCCTGGGCGATCATCGCCAGCGCCGAAACCATGCTCAGCGTGCGCTCGTCGCCGGAGTCCTTGATATCGTGCAGCAGTTCGGCGCGCGAGGGCGAAAAGGCAACGCTCAGCACCAGCACATCCGAGCCGCCGATCTTGCGAATCAGCGCCTCCGGCTTGGTGTGCTTGCTGCCGTGGTCGCGCTCCTCGCTCACCAGCAGCAGCACGCGCCGGAACTCCTTCGGCTGCTCCTCCAGCAGGTCCACGCAGTAGCTGACGGTGTCCAGAATCGCGTCGCCGCCGTTGCCTCCCTCCATCGTCTTGAGCGCCTCGTTGATCTCCTCGCTGGTGTGGGTGAAATCGTGCAGCAGGTGCGGCTTCGAGTCGAACCCGACCAGCGCCGCCTTGCCCTTGCCGTCGGAGAGAAACAGATCCAGCAGCGGACCCAGCTTGGCCACCTTGTCGAACTCGAGAACACCCGCGCCGCCCTCCTCGACGGCCACCACCAGCGCCACCGGCGCCGTGTCCAGCTCCTCCTGCACGCGGATCTTCTGCGGCACGCCGTTGTCTTCCAGCACGAAATCCCCGGGCCTCAGACCGTAGACC
>JBAVMZ010000229.1:0-6006 GCA_049690595.1 Occallatibacter sp.
TGCCGGCGCCGGTGACGGTCAGCGTGCTGTTGTTGGTCCCGCTCAGCGTGCCGGGGCCGGAGATATAGGTGAAGGTAACGGGGTTGCCCGAAGCGCCGCCAGTGGCGGTCAGCGTGATGGGCGAGACACCGTAGGTCACCGGGGTGGCCGGGTTAAACGTGATGGTCTGCGGAAGCTGCGTAACCATCAGCGTGCCGGGCACATAGTTGAAGGTGTAGTTCGACGCCGTCAGCGCCTTAGTGGCGAAGGTGATGGGGTAGCCGCCGGCAACCACCGGCGAGGAAATCGTCGCCGTGGTCGTCAGAGTGGCCGTACCGCCGACCACAGCCGATGTGTCGCCATTGACGAAGCCGGTGATGCTGTCGGTCAGGCTCGGAAGCGGCCCGCCGTAAGGCATCGTCTTGTTGTCAGCCGTCACGGTGAGGACCGCGGGGTTGACCACGATCGACTTGGTGACGCAGGTGGCCGCGGCGTAGTTGGTGTTGCCCGCCTGGCAAGCCTGGACCTGGATGGTGCCAACGCCGGTGACTGTCAGCGTGTTGTTGTTGGTCCCGCTCAGCGTGCCAGGGCCGGAGACGTAAGTGAAGGTGACGGGGTTGCCCGAAGCGCCGCCAGTGGCGGTCAGCGTGATGGGCGAGACGCCGTAGGTCACCGGGGTAGCCGGGTTGAAGACGATGGTCTGCGGGGCCGGCGTAACGGTCAGGGTGCCGGGCACGTAGGTGAAGGTGTAGTTGCTCGCCGTCAGGTTCTGGGTGGCAAAGGTGATCGGATAGCCGCCGGCAACCACCGGGGAGCTTGCCGTTGCTGTCGTTGCCAGAGTGGCGGTGCCGCCCACGACGCTGGAGGAGTCGCCGTTGACAAAGCCGGTAATGCCATAGGTGAGGCTCGGAAGCGGGCCGCCGTAGGGCATGGTGAGGCTGGCTGCGGTGGCGACCAGCGGAGCCGGAGTGACGACCTGCGTGACGCTGGTGGTCTGCACCGGGCAGGCTGTGGTCGGGTTGGTGGGCGTGAAGGTGGCCGTCAGAACATCGTTTCCGGCGGGCAGAACCGCGCCGGCGGCGATGGCCGTGGTGCCGTAAGTGTAGGAGTAGCTTCCCGGGACCGAGACGCCGCTGCAGAGCGCGCTGGCATTGAGCTGGGTTGAGCTCAGCGGCGTGCCGTAGACGATCGGGTTCGGAGTGGCCCAGGAGATGGAGTGGCCACCGAGGATGGTCAGCGGGTCAGTGCCGTTGTTGGGAGAAGGCAGACCGCCGCCGGAGACAACCGAGGTGAGCGAGCCGCCGTTGCCCACGGGGGCATTGGCAGCCACCTGGACGGGCACGTTGATGACGACGCTGGAACCGGCGTCAAGCACATTGCTCGAGGTGCAGGTGAAGGTGCTGCCGCCCGAAGCCGCGGTGCAGCTCCAGCCGTTGGACGAGAAGGTGGTGGTGTTGACCGTAACGCCCGTAGGCAGGGTGCCGACCAACTGCGCACCGGCAGCCAGGTTCACGGTCGAGCTGGTGTCCTTGACCGTGATGGCGATGTTGTCGTTGGCATCCCCCTCGGTAAAGGCCGTCGGTGTATTGACGTAGCTCTGCGAAACCGAGACGGTGGTGACCGGGACAACGGCCTTGGTCAGGTTGAAGAGCGCGTACTCCAGGAGGTGCTCCTGCGGAGTCATCGCGTTGGTGTTGCACTCCGCGGGGTATGTCTCGCCGCCCAGGTTGCTGGCATTGTAGACGTGGTAGTCGTTAAAGAGCACGCGGCCGCACTGCTGGGAGGCGTCGGCGCCCACCGGCGTGTTGAAGGTCATCTGCATGACCGGGTTAGCCGGCTCGTTGTGGGTGTTGTTGGTGTTCAGGGTCAGCCAGGACTGGGTGGGAGCAACCACACCGTTCTGGTCGAGGCGCAGGGTGTTGATCTGGATCTGTCCCAGGGTGGTGGAGGCGCCGATGGCCGGCAGTTGCAGCCAGTTGGCCAGGGTGGCGCCGTCGGTGAAGGCCATGTTCACGGTAGCCATGCCCGGATCCGGCGAGGGGGATTGCTGGTTCACGTCCCAGGATGCCGCGGTCTCGGGTCCCTGGGTGGTGCCCCAGGGCGAGGCGTTCATGGTGTTGAAGAGCCAGACGTAGCTGTAGTGGGTGGCGAAGACACGGCCGCCGGCGTTGGCCCATTGGGCCACCAGCGCCAGATCGCCGGAAGGCTGCTGGTATTCCGCACCCTGGCAGGGGAACATGATCATGTCGTACGCGTCCATGTTCGTGCCGGTGGGTGTGGTGGTGGGCGTGTCGGTCGCGAAGAGCTGCGATTCAGCCGGAGTGTTTGCGTCCAGCTTGACGCCGGGGGCGCCAGAGCCGGAGCCGACGCCGGAGCCGAGATAGAAGTTGATGCGGCCGATGCCGCTGGGGTCAGTGAACTCGCTGTCGTCGATGCCGGTCTTGCGCAGCACGCACTCGAGGGCATCCACGTTGCCAGTGACCAGAGCGATCTTGGGAATGTCGCCCTGCAACTGGGTGCTGGGCATGGTGGTTGTCCAGGTGGGAGCAGTCTGCGAAGCGCAAGCGGTGACGGTGGGAATGACGCCTTGAATGCGCCATTTGCCGGACTGCACGACGATCGGGATGTTGGCGCCGCTGGGGACGTTGGTGAGGGTGAACGTGCCGTCGACGGCCGAATAGGTGTAGGTGACCGGGTTGCCCTGGGCCTGGTTGGCCTGGGTGACGCACTGAACGCCCGGCGTCAGAGGACCGGGCCATGAGCTCGGGATGTAGATCAGGGCATCGGGAAGAGGATCGGAACCGTTGGGAACATAGACGGTGCCGGTGACGGTGGTGGTTCCGCTGCCCGAGCAGGAAACGGGCACTTGGCAGGGGCCGTAGCAGGCGCCCGTCAGGGTGCCGGTGTCGGTGGTGGTGGCGGAGGCGAAGGTGAGATTGAAGGTCGAGCCAGGGGTCACGCCCCGGAAGGTGAGCTTTGCCACAACGCTGCTCGGCCAGGTGGCCGGGGAGGTGGGAGGACCGTACAGGGCGCTGGTGTAGACGGTTCCCAGAGCGCCGGAGATGGCGCAGGAGCCGACGCCGCCCGCGTAGGCGCCGGTGGCCTGGCAGGTGAGCGAGCGCCCGGAGCCAACCGCGCCGGTGTAGGTCAGCGTGAAGGCCGAGCTGGTGGTGTCGTTCTTCACCAGGTAGACCGGCGCCGTCTGGGCGCCAATGGTGGAGGTAACCGACTGCGTGCCGCTTTCGAGAGCGGTCAGGCTGAAGGGCACATAATTACTGCTGTTGGTGCCGCTGTAACAGATCGTACCGCTACTGGCGCCGGCCTGTTGGCTGCCGGTGCACGCGGTCGCAGTGGCGATTCCGAAGGTATCGGAGCCAGATACGACAGCGCGCGCGGCCGTGGGCAGCGCAACGAGCAGCAACGCCGTAGCGGCAAGCGCCAGAGCGGTCAACCACCCGAATCGATTTTTCATGGAAGTTCCTTCCGATCGGAGAGTCGATACACGGCGCCAGTGAACCTGAGAGCTCAACCAGAGCGCCACGACGAGCAAGGCCGGCGCCGAACGCAGGATGCGTTCCGCAGACCGGCGGGCCAAGGCAATTAGAGGATTGACGGGAAGAGCCGCGGCCGAAGAGGACGCGGGAAGCGGAATCGCAGGGTTCTGGGCCTGGTGCATGGAACTCATCTCCAGAAGCAGCTCAAGAAACTCGAAGTAGAACTGGAGTTTGTCCCGGTCGATGCGGCGTCAATCTGGGTCTCAAATTGGTGTCCGGTCATCGAAGCCAGGCGGCGGAGTAGCTTGTTTCTGGCAAGCTCCACCGGCGAACCCTGACAGTTCTATATAGTCAATCTTTGCCCGGCATAAGTTTTCGGCAATAACACTTTTATGTCATAAGAATCAGCGAGTTACGGACGGTCACTAACTCGGATACCCGACGGGGGATTTAGTTGCGGAGTGGCATCCAACATAAGTACCCTGTTCAAGGCATTACCCGAGAGGGATGCTGGAAGGTTACCTGCTCACTATCCAGACAAAAAGTGACCGTATCGCCGGTATTCTTCGGGTTTCCTGGATAGAGTAATCTGTCATGGTTACTTATTGGGGATGGCAGAAAGAAGTTGTCTGGGGGAGAGCGACAGTCCAAAAATAGTTGGTGGAAAGGGCGTAATTTTCCCCAGCGTGGAGGCCGATCGCCCGGCGCGGCCAGCGTCGTTGCGCCGCGCCTCGAGTCGCCGGCCCGCTTTTTTATGAGGACTCGAACGAGTTGAGCTTGCCGGCAATCTCCTGCGCCAGCGTCTCCGGGTTGGCGTGGAAGGCGCGGCGCTCGCGCGCCGGCAGCTCTTCCAGCAGTGCTTCAAAGGGCGACGGCGTGCAGCCGGGAAAGGCGGGAAAGCCGGCAGCATCGGCGATGCGGCAACTCAGGCTGACCAGCTCCGCCGTTCCCCACGACGCCGTCTTGCGTCCCGCCACGTGATGGAAGAGCACGACCGCATCGAATTCCTCCGGCAGCTTCCAGCCGGCGATCAGGTGGCGGCCGGCCTGGCAGTGGTCGCAGCCGAAGAGTTCGCGCTCGGCGGGGAGAATGCTCTCCGGCGCGCCGGCGTGCGTGCCGAGCAACTGGCTGTACTCCCGCGGGCGGATTACGGCCAGCGCCAGGCGCCCGATGTCGTGCATCACCCCGGCGGTGTAGGCGATGTCCTTGTCGAGGAATCCGCAGGAGGCCAGTTGCTCTGCAATCAGCGCTGTGGCCAGGTTGTGCCGCCAGACCGAACGCATTGCCGGCTGGTTGAGGTTCTTTCCCATGTAGGCGCGGACGCCGACGGTGAGGCAGAGGCCCTGCAGGTTGTTGGCGCCCAGCACGGCGATGGCCTGCAGGATGCTGCTGGCCGGGAAGCGCGGCGCGTAGAGCAGCGAGTTGGCAATGGTGAGCACCTCGCTGGCAAAGGCCGGGTCCGAGCTGATCAGTTCGCTCAGTTGGTGCAGTTGAACGTTCTCGTTGTTGGCCAGTTGCAGGACGCGCACGGCCACCTGGGGAAAGGGCGGCAGCCGCAGATGTGCCCACGGAACCACGGGCGCCTGATCCGCTCGATGCTCAACCGGCAACATATTTGACCTCCTGGGTCTTCCGCTCCGTGCGGAGAAAGAGACACCCGTCGCCAGGCGTCTGACAGTCCCTCATCGGCTGCGGGCGCGGCCGGTCGACAAGGAGTGGGAACTTGGGGCAGGAGCATTTCCAGGAATGGAGCTGGCAGGGTAGGGGAGTCCTCAAATGGGAAGCTGTTCGCGGGAGCTCACTTTGCGGTCCAGGTGGCGCCATCGGCGCTGGCCCAGGCCAGGCCGCCGTCGGTGACCAGCTCGAAACCTGGAGCCGGTGCAGCCAGGCGCAGTTGCACGGCGCGCCCGGTCCACTGGCGGGCCACGCTCTCCCAGTGGGCGCCGGCATCCGAACTCAGATAGAGATTGCCGGCGAGATCCACGGCGAGCAGCAGGCGCTCACCGCGTACGGTGGAAAGCGGAGGCAACCCGCCGGGCAGCTTGAGCGGCGGGGCTGGCGCGGAGCCGGCCGGGGTCTTTACGGAGAGATCGAAGCCCGAGGCGGCGGTTGGAGCGGCGCTCCGGTGGAGAGCCGGTGTAAGGCCGGCGCGGCTCGCTTCCCCGTTCTGGACGGTCTTGCGCAGGGCCTTCTGCGAAGCCTGCGTGGAGACGGTTTCGGCATCCAGCGCGGCTGCGTAGCCCTGTTGTTTGTCCTGGAGCTTGTTCTGGACCTGATGCTCCTGCTGCTGACGCCAGGCGGCGACGGCGGGCTCAGCGCTGTAGCTGGCGGCTGAGACCGGCTCGGCCTGGGCCTGCGCGGCTGGGAGCTGCTGAGCGGTGAAGCCGGAGGACGGGGCCGGGTAAGCGGGCTCAGCGGCGTCGTCCGCGCGGGAGGCCGCGATGATTCCGGAGACTGCGGGCTGCTCTGCCTGCTGGGCGGGGGCGGCCGGTACAGCGGGCTGACGGCGAGGACGCGGCGCCGGGGCCGGAGA
>JBAVMZ010000230.1:0-1580 GCA_049690595.1 Occallatibacter sp.
ACCCCGACTACTCCGCGCTCTTCCACGCCACCGAGGGCTATCGCGGCGGCGCCGACGGCCAGGAGAAGACCCTGGCCCTGCTGCGGGCGCTCGCCAGCCTGCTCGAAGACCTGCTGCTGGTGGTGGCCGGCACGCCGGCGCTCATCCGCAATCTGGACATCGGGGCCGAACTCGACCGCCTGGCCCAGGGCGTGACGGTCGAGTGGATCGAGGCGGCCGCCCGCGCCGTGGTGCAGGTGGAGCAGGGGATGCGTCGCAACCTGCTGCGTTCGCTTTCGCTGGACGCTATGGCGGTCGGCCTGGAACGGGGCTGAGGGGCCGGCCGCGCAAAAAAGGCAACCGCCGCCCGCTCTGCCGCATCCATCCATCAAGTCTCCACGCGAGCACCGGATCCGCGTCCTCCCCTTGGACGCCCCGCCCCTTGTTCCCACGTGGTGGAGCCGCCCGGGGCGTCTGTAAAGCGCGCCTGGGGCTGCTGCGTCGTTGCTTGGGCCCGCTGTGTGCGCCGCTTTGCCGGGCGTCTTTTAGTCTGTTGAGGAGGTTTCCCCCATGCGTTCCGAACCGCCCGCCCGCGCCGAGAAATCTCGCAGAGCCAGCTTGCTGCGCGCCCCGGCCGTGCTCTCCGGATTTCTTGCTGCCTCGGCGCCTGCCTACGAGCCGCCGCAGCACAACGCCGAGCTCTTTTACCTGCTCAAGCAGATTCAGGCGCAGACGCCAATGGTGCTGGTTCTCGAGAACGGCGAGCACGTGGAGGGCTGCATCGAGTGGTACGACCGCAACTCGATCAAGGTCCGCGGGCGCAACAAGACGCTGGTCTACAAGTGGGCCATCAAGTACATGTACAAGGTGGGCGAGAACGGCTGAGTAAGCAGCAGGGCGCAGCGGGAGTCGGCTATTTCTGCTTTGGCTGTGCCGCCTTGATCAGCCGGTCGCGGATGGCGGCGCCTATCCCCCCGGCCGGCGGCACCGGGCACAGAATCGCTGTGCAGCCGCGAGCATCCAGCGCCCTCAGCCCCGCATACAGCGTCCGCGCCATCTCCTCCGGCGCCGACCATCGGCCCCACGGAAAAACCTCCGCCTTTTTGACATGGCAGCGAATTCCGGCGGGCAGCATGATCCCGATTCGCTCTCCGCTGAGCTCCCGCGCCGTCTCGACCAGCATCGCTCCGAGACGTTCGGGCGGCGCCCCCACCAGCACCAGCCGCGCCTTCGGCGCATAGTGCCGCAGGCCTACTCCGGGCGAGGGCAGCGCCTCGCGCGGCGTCGCACTCTGCGGGGTGCCGATGTGCACTTCCGCCGGCCCTGCCACGGCGCGAATCTGGTCCAGCGTTACCGCGCCCGGCCGGTAGACGACCATCGGGCTCAGGGTTGGATCCAGCACCGTGGATTCCACTCCATGTTCCGTCGGTCCGGCATCGACAACGGCGTCGATGCGGCCGTCCAGGTCGGCCAGGACGTGGGCGGCCGAGGTGGGGCTGATATGGCCGAAGAGGTTGGCGCTGGGCGCCGCCACCGGAATGCCGGCCCTCCGGATCAGTTCCAGCGCCACCGGGTGCGCCGGCATCCGCACGCCCACCAGC
>JBAVMZ010000231.1:0-5939 GCA_049690595.1 Occallatibacter sp.
TCGCCGCCCTCTGCCTGGGCGGCGGCAACGCCGTAGCCCTGGCCGTCGAGCGGCTGGCCGTTTGATTCTTCAGAGGCTGCGGAAAAACTTCGAAGGGATGGCGAAAGTCGCCGATAACCACCCCGCAGGGGCTAAAGCCCAGTTGATTTCATTGGCTTTATCGGCACTACTGAAGTCGTGCTCTGACACATTTTTCGTGCCGCTTTCCGGTTTTTTTCGCAGCCTGTGAAGGCGTGCCCTGACACATTGTGCCCTTGAAATGAGTTTTTCCGCGGCCTCTTCAGTCGCAGATATCCACAACAGCCGGCAGCGCCTCGGCCCCCTCCGGCTCGCTCTCCGCCGGCGCTCCCTCGGCCAGCCGCCCAGCAAAGTAGCGGTCCAGCTCGTCCAGCACCCCCGCGCCGGTCCGCTGCTCGTAGATTGCCTTGCGCAGGCGCGCCCCGCCGGCCATTCCGTGCGTGAACCAGGTGGCAAACTGCTTCATCCTGCCCGCGGTCTCTCCCATCCGCCCGTCTCGCGGCAGGTCGCGCCGCGCCTCGGCTTCCTCGATCAGCATCTCGAAGTAGAGCCGGATCATGCGGTAGCGGTCCTCGAGCGTCGGCACGCGGTAGCTGCCCGTCGCCGTCTGCTCGGCAATCTGGCGAAAGATCCACGGGTTCATCGGTGCCGCACGGCCGATCATCACCGCGTCGCAGCCTGTCTCGGCCACCATCGCCGCCGCGGCCTCGGGCGTGGTAATGTCGCCGTTGCCGATGACCGGAATCCCCACCGCCTCTTTCAGCCGCCCGATCCACTCCCAGCGCGCCTGGCCGGTGTAACCCTGCTCGCGGGTCCGCGCGTGCAGCGCCACGGCGTTCAGCCCCTCGGCTTCGGCCATCCGCCCCAGCTCCAGGCACACAATCTCGTCGTCGTTCCAGCCCAGCCGGAATTTCACGGTGAAGGGAATTGTTACCGCTGCCCGCACCGCGCGAAAGATCTCCTCGATCCGCTTCAGGTCGCGCAGCAGCCCTGAGCCGCCGTTCGACCCCACCACCCGCTTGGCCGGGCAGCCCAGGTTCAGGTCCACCAGGTCGAAGCCCGTCTCTTCCACAATCCGCGCCGCCTCGGCCAGCGTCTCCGGACGCGACCCGAAGAGTTGCGCCCCGATCGGGTGCTCGTCTTCGTAGAAGGTCAGGTACCGCCGCCTCTTGGCCTCCCGCATCTTGGCCAGCCCATCGGCTGAGGTGAACTCGGTCATCAGCAGCCCGCAGCCGGACTGCTGGTTGGTGATCGCGGCGTCGATGGCATCCACGCCGGCCACCTGTCCACTGTCCACTGTCCACTGTCCACTTGAAAACAGGCTGGCGTGCCGGATGAAGCGGCGGAAGACCGTATCCGTCACCCCGGCCATCGGCGCCAGCACCGTTGCCGGCGCCACCACCACGCCGCCAATGCGCATCTCCGCCGGCACACGCTCGCCTTCCGCGCCCGCGCGCTCATGCTCCCGGGGATTGTCCCACGTCTTCTTCACCGTAATGCCTCTGCGCGTCATGGCCGCCCGCCGGTCACTTGCCCAGCGCCTTGCGGACCTTCGCTTCCAGGTCGTCCTTCGCCGTCAGTCCCACCTGCGCCGCCACAACCGTCCCCTTGCGGTCCACAAAGAACGAGGTCGGCAGCTGGTCCAGCCCGCCGTAGGGCAGGCTGATCGATTCGCCGTCGATCAGCACCGGGTAGGGCATCTTGAGCTGGTCCACGAAGCGCCCGATCTCCTTCTTCTCCATGGCCAGCTTGGCCGGCTCGTCCTTGTCCAGGTCGTCGGCCGAGATGGCCAGCACCTCGAACCCCTCCGCGGCGTACTGGTTGCGCAGCTCGACGATCCAGGGCGTTTCCACCTTGCACGGCGCGCACCAGGTCGCCCAGAAGTTGATCAGCACCGCCTTGCCCCTGTAGTCGGCCAGCGAGACCTTCTTGCCGTTCAGGTCTTCGAGCGTGAAGGCCGGCGCCGGCTTGCCCACCAGCGGCGGCACAATCTCCGCCTGCCCGCCGGCCGCGTCCACCACCACCAGCTCGCCCCGTGCCGCCCCGGCCAGCAGCCGCTCGGCCGCTTGCTTGCGGTACTCCCAGTTGGCCCAGCCGGCCCATGCAAAAACCGCCAGGATGAACAGCGTCGCCCCCAGAACCAGTGTGTTGCGCTTCACGGCGTTTCTCGACCTCTCCGTTTCATTGTACGTTCAACCCGATTCGCGCCGCGTCCTGGCCCCGGTGCGGAAGTCCGGCAGTTTACCGCCGATGAACATCGCCTGCCGCATCGACACCGCAGCCATGCAGGCCACCGGCGTCTGCCGGATCGGGCCCTATCAGATCCTGGAGGAGTACGGGTTCCAGGTCCATCTGGTCAACGCGTGGCTTCAGCTCCTGCGGGCTGTTCTTTGGGGATATTCTCTGTCCAGCCGGAGCCTTTCCGCAGCCTGTAAAGTAGAGAAGTGAACGGGCTTTTGGTAGTCGACAAGCCGGCGGGCATGACCAGCCACGACGTAGTGGGCAAGCTGCGCCGCATCACAGGCGAGAAATCGATCGGACACCTGGGCACGCTGGACCCGATGGCCACCGGCGTGCTCCCTCTGTTAATGGGAAAATACACGCGGCTGGCGCAGTTCTTCGCTTCTGCGGAGAAGAGCTACACCGGGACGATTCGCTTCGGCTTTGCCACAGACACCTACGATGCCGAGGGCGAGCCGGCCGGCGCGGACCTCTGGCCTTCCCTTGAGCAGCCGCCCACGCTCGACCAGGTGCGTGCGGCGGCCAGCCGCTTCCTGGGCGAGAGCGAGCAGATGCCTCCACCCTTTTCCGCGAAGAAGATTGGCGGTACCCCGGCCTACAAGCTGGCGCGCGCGGGGCTTGCGGTGGATCTGAAGCCGGCGCGGGTGGTCATAACTTCCTTTGAAATCCTCGGCCTCGACGGGGCGGAGGCAGCGTTTGCGATGAGCATCAGCGCCGGCGGCTATGTGCGCTCGGTAGCGCACGAGATGGGCCAGTCGCTGGGCTGCGGCGCGCACCTGGCGAGCCTGCGCCGGACGCGGGCCGGGGTCTTCACGCTCGCCGAGGCGCGCACGCTCGACGAACTGGCCGCGCTGGCGGGCAACGTGGAAGCGCTGGAGGCGCTCTGCATTCACCCGCGCCGGCTGCTCGAAGAGATGCCCGCAGTGACCGGCGACGCCGCGGCGCTGGGCCGGCTGCGCAACGGCGCCCAGGCCAACCTGCCCGAGTTCTCGCGAGCGCCGCTGGTCAAGGTCTTCGCCTCGCGGACCGAGCTGGTGGGGATTGCCAGGCGCGTGGCGGGGACGCTCTTTCAGCCGGTGGTGGGGATGGGGTGAAAAGGCAGCTTTCAGCTATCAGCCTTCAGCCCTCAGCTAAATCCAGTTGATGCCGGCTGCTTCTTCCCAGCGGACCGCGCCTGATTGCGTTGCGTCACGGTCTCGGTCAAAAGAGAGAAAGCGTGTAGGGCCGAAAGGCTGAGAGCTGACAGCTGAAAGCTAACGGCTGCCTTTCGTCAGCAGCGGCTTCAATGCTGGCATCAGCGTATCGGCGACGATCTCCGAGCCTTTTGCCGTGGGGTGGATGCCGTCGTTCTGAATGGTCCCTGGAACGTGAACCAGATTTCTGTAGATCATAGGCACGAAGGCGGCGTGGTGCTTCGCGGCAAGCTCGCGGAAAAGCTGCTCGAAGCCCTGGATGTACTCGGGGCCGTAGTTGGGCGGCAGGGTGATGCCGGCCAGCAGCACCCGGATGTGGGCGGCTTCGAGCGCCGTCAGCGCCTGGTCGAGGTTGCGGCGGGTCTCGGTGAGCGGCAGGCCGCGCAGGCCGTCGTTACCGCCGAACTCGACGACGACGACCGCGGGATGCAGCGCGAGCAGGGCGTGCAGGCCGGCCACGGCGTCCTTGGTGGTGGCGCCGCTGGTGCCCTGGTTCACCACCTTCACGCGGTAGCGGGCCGCGCTGAGCTTGCGCTGCAAGGCCTCAGGGAATGCCTGGCCGGGTTCCAGGCCGTAGCCGGCGGTGATGGAGTCGCCGTAGCAGACCAGCACCGGCGGTTCGGCCGCGCGGAGCGGCAGGGCGAGAACCAGCAAGGAAATTGAGACGATGAGTGCGCGACGAACGTCCACAGAAACAGTGTAAGGGCAGGGAACAGGGGTCGGGGATCAGGGATCGGGGACTGAGAGGCTGTTGGAAGGCTGAAAGTCGTAGGGGATATCTGGAGGTCGGCGGGTGATTGAAGTCAAAGCAGCGAAGAAGTGGATTCAGAACGGCGCGCGGCGGGTAGATATCCTCAAAGGCATATCGCTCAGCATTCCGGCGGGGCAGTTTGTGGCCATCGTGGGCGCCAGCGGCAGCGGCAAGAGCACGCTGCTGGGGCTGCTGGCCGGGCTGGATACGCCGAGCGAAGGCGAGATCTGGCTCGACGGCGTGCCCATCCACAACCTGCGCGAGGCTGAGCTGGCCGAGGTGCGAGGGCGCAAGATCGGGTTCGTGTTCCAGAGCTATCAACTGATCCAGACGCTGACGGCTCTCGAAAACGTGCTGCTGCCCTGGGAGCTGAACGCCGGGGGCAGCGGGCTGTCGGCGGCGCGGCGGCTGCTGGGAGAGGTGGGGCTGGAGGAACGGATGGACCACTACCCGGTGCAGCTCTCCGGCGGCGAGCAGCAGCGCGTGGCCATTGCTCGCGCCTTTGTCGTCGAGCCGCCCATCGTGATGGCCGACGAACCGACGGGCAACCTGGACTCCGTGAACGGCCGCATGGTGCTGGACCTGCTGCTCGAGCGGAACAAGAAGTCCGGCGCTACGCTGGTGCTGGTGACGCACGATCCTGAGGTGGCCAGCCGCGCCGACCGGCGCATCGTGCTCAAAGACGGGATGGTGGTCGAGGACACCTTGCCTTGCGGCACGCCCCTGGTCCAAAACGAGGCGAAGAATGGCTAAGCGGGCGTTGAGCTGGAAGCGGGCGGGGGCCATCGCCTGGCGCGACCTGCGCTCGGCGCCGGGCAAGTTCGGCTTCGTGGTGCTGAGCGTCGCGGTGGGAGTGGCGGCGCTGGTGGGCGTGCGCGGCTTCAGTGACAGCTTCCGGCACACGCTGGGGGCGGAGGCGCGCTCGCTGATGGGCGGCGACCTGAGTGCGCGGATCTTTCGCCAGCCGACGGAGGAAGAGCGGAAGCAGGTGGCGCAACTGGTGAGCCAGGCCGGCGCCGGGGCCCGGGCGACGTGGGTGGTGGAGACGCTCTCGATGGGGTCGCTGGAAAACGGCTCTGGCTTTGTGCTGGTGACTCTGAAGGCGGTGGACCCGGCGGAGTATCCCTACTACGGGGAGGCGGAACTGGAGCCGGCGATGAGCCTGAGCCAGGCGCTGGACGGCGACCGGGCGGTGGTGGCCGAGGAGTTTCTGATCCGCATGAATGCGCACGTGGGCGACACCCTTCGGCTGGGGACGGGGCGGTTCCGCATCGCGGCGGTGCTGAAGCAGGAGCCGGACCGCATGAGCGCGGGCGCGGGCATGGGGCCGCGGGTGATGATTTCGCGCGCGGCGATTGAGCGGACGGGGTTGCTGGGCGCGGGCAGCCGGGCCAGCCAGCGGCTGCTGATGAAACTGCCGGAGAAGGCTGACCCGGTGGCGGAGCGCAAGAGCGTGGAGGCGGCGCTGAAGGACGCGCAGGTGATGGACTACCGCGAGGGCAATCCCGCGCTGACCACCGGGCTGGACCGGGCGGAGGCGATTCTGAGCTTGATCTGCCTGGTGGCGATGGTGCTGGGGGCGATCGGCGTGGCCATGGCCATGCACGCGCACCTGGAGCAGCGCATGGACATGCTGGCGATTCTGAAGGCGATGGGCGCGGGAACCGGCGACCTGCTGCGCATCTTCCTGGTGCAAACGCTGGGGCTGGGGCTGGCCGGGGGGCTCGTTGGCGTGG
>JBAVMZ010000232.1:0-8631 GCA_049690595.1 Occallatibacter sp.
GAGCCGGCGCGGGCTGGGGCGCGGGCGGCGCGGCCGGCTTGTTCATCTCTTCCAGGGTCTTCTTGTCGATGATGGCTGGCTTCTCGGTCGGAGTGTTCAGAGTGGGTTTCTCCGCCGGCGGCTTGGGGCGGAAGCGCGGGGAGTCGAGGTAGGTCCACTCGTCGCGATCGTGGAGCTTGGCCAGATCGGGCTCAACCACCCGCGGCGGGAAGACATATTTGGGCAGCAGGAAAAGGGCGAAGAGGAGTACCGCGTGCAACAGTACGGCCCAGAGCACGCCCTCGCGCAGCCGAGCCCAGCGGCGCTCGTCTTCGAGCTCGGAGATCATCTCCAGCAGCTCGTGGGTGTCGTAGTCGATCCAGCGCGAGGTGGAGACGAGGGGGAGCGGCACGCTGGCCGGGCGCTCAGGCTCCGGCGCGGGGGCCACGGATAGGGCCGGCTGCTCTTCGGGCAGGTTTCCCTGGGTTGGCGTTTCGCTGGTGGGCATCTGTTGCTCAGGAGCCACAGAGCGGGCGGCTGCGCGCCCTCTCGCTCCTCGTCATTTCCTTTCCGTCTATTCTCTCATTCCGGCCAACGCTCTGCCCATAGACCCGGCCCGTACAATGGACTTTGTTGCATCAGACGGCCCCGCGGCCGGAAGGGAACCGGGATTGAAACAGTTTTTTGCGAAGTTGTTGGCCAAGTGGAAGTTCGTGGTGCTTCCGGCGTTGGCCAAGCTCGGGATCTGGGGCATCGGGGCCGTGGCGCTGCTGGATTCCTCGACGATTCCGGTGCCGATGGACGCAATTCTCGCCGTCTATGTGTGGAACGACAAGGGCCGTTTCTGGCTGTACTGCCTGCTGGCGGCGGTGGGTTCGGCGATTGGCGCACTGCTGCCCTACGGCCTGGGCAGGGCGGGTGGTGAGCTTTTCCTGCTGAAGCGCATCAACCGGGAACGGTATGAGGCGATTCGGGCGCGCTTCGAGCAGCAGGAGTTCCTGGCCATGACCATTCCATCGATGCTGCCGCCGCCTACGCCTTGGAAGGTCTTCGTCTTCGCCGCTGGCGTCTTCGAGATGCGAGTGGCGCCCTTTATGCTGGCGGTCTTCACCGGCAGGATGATCAGGTGGCTGCTGCTCTCCGCGCTGGTGTTGGCACTGGGACCGCGCGCCGTGGATCTAGTGGCGCACGACGCGCTACGGCTGGCGCTCGTTGTGGGAGTGCTGGCGGTGGGCGGCTTTGCGTGGTGGTGGATCCGGCGCAGGCGCTCCGGCGTGGACCGCGACCTGTAAACGAGGAACCGGCGCGGCGCCGACCCGGACCGGCGCGGTTCAGGCGGCGGTATCGGCGTGGAGCACTGTCTCAGCCCACTCCACCGCCTGGGGATAACTCCGCGCCAGAAGCGCCGAATCGAGCTGGAAGGCCACAAGCAGCCTCTCGGCAGCCGTCCAGTCGCCGTTCTCGATCGCTTCCAGCCAGGCCAGCGGGGTCCGCTCTGGAACCTGTTCGCCCAGCAGTGCCCGCCGCAATTCGGTGCGCAGCGGCAGCGACGCCGCAAGTTCCGCCATGGGGATGCGGAGCATCGCGGGAAACATGCTCAACATGCCGGCCATGTACTGTTCGCTCGCGTCCTGTCCGCAACTCGGGGCGACGAGCTCGCAGAAGCGCGCGCGCACCAGCGCCATACGCAGGATTTCAAGCGGCTGGCCGGCGTTCAGGTCGGTGGCGATGGCCAGGGCCACAACCCGGCGGAAGGCCTCCTCGCCGACGACCAGCAGAGCCATCTCGATGGAGCTGATCTCTTGGCGGACGGCGCAGACCGGGGAGTTGACCATGCGCAGCAGGCGAAACGTGAGCGAGGTGTCGCGCCGGACCAGCTCGCCCAGCCGGCCCAGGTCGTGCTCGTCGCGCTGAAGACAGTCGAGGATTTCGAACTGCGAGAGGCGGTTGGCCGGGACCTTGCGCTTCTCCATCAACTCCGGACGGCAGAAAAAGAACCCCTGAAAAAGCCGGAAGCCCTCGTCGCAGGCACGCCGGAAGTCCTCTTGCGTCTCGACCTTTTCCGCGATCAGGCAGAGCGGCACGGCGCGGCCACTGAGGCGGCGAAGCAGGTCACCGCGGGCATCGGCGTCCAACAGCTTGAAGTCGACCTTGATGTAATCGGCAAGTTCGACCAGCGGTTCGATTCCGGGCCGCCAACTGAAATCGTCGAGCGCGAGACGGAAGCCCATGGCCTTGAGCTTGCGGCAGGCGTCCACCACCGCCGGGCCTGGTTCGATGTCCTCGAGGAGTTCGAGCACGGAGATGCTGGGCGGCAGGGCGTGGACCAACTCCTCGGTCAGCGACTCGGTGGTGCAGTTGACAAAGGCGGGCAGGTAGCCGGTCAGCCGGTCCAGGCCGTAAATGACGGCGTTGTCGATCATGATGCGCGTGGCCAGGATGCCATCGCCGGCGAAGGCCTGCTCGCGGCCTCGGCGGAAGAGCAGCTCGTAACCGTGCACGGCCGTGCGCGCGTCCAGGATGGGCTGGCGCGCCACAAAGCGCGCCACACCAGAGGAGTCGGAAGGATTCTGCGCGGCGGGCTTCAGCGCCGGATCGACCTGGGCAACAGAAGGCATCTGCCTGCTCTCATCGGCCAGGTCGCGGCGAGCATCAGCAAGTGGCCGGGTGCGACCACTCTTCCGTACCGCAAACGGCGTTACGCCGTCGGCTGCACGGCCGGCTGGCTGCGCAGCCGGCGCACCAGCACCGGCACGCCGAAGGCCAGGCCGCAGACCAGGGTGGTGGCGAGCAGGTCGTTGCCGTAGAAGGGGATGGCGGCGACGTAGCAGGCGACGAGACCGGAGGCGGTGTGGGGGTACTGGAGACTTCCGGACCAGACGCCGAAGTTGGAGACGATGAAGAAGGACGTGGGCCCGAGCAGGACAGCCGAGCCGGCGCCGAGCCAGGTGGTGCGGACGCGGAGCAGGATGCGGCCCAGCGCCATCGCCGCCAGATACCAGACCCAGGTGGTGACGTATGCCTGCCAGAGGAAGGCGGAGTGGTAGATGAAGACGGTGAGGACGACGTCGAGGGCCATGAAGGCGGCCAGCGGCAGGAGCATCTCGCGGCGGGAGCGCCGGGCGCCGAAGTAGAGAAGAGCGCCGCCCACCGCGGTGAAGCTGGGCGGATGGGGCAGCAGACGGCTCAGAATGGCAACGGCGAGAAGCAGATACGCGGGCATGAACACCTCAGGGGGCTGGATTCTTTTGTCGGCCGGGGGCAGGCAAAGCGCCCCGGCTGGCCGACAGGCTTCCTTAACCATCATGCGGGCCGGAGCGCGCCGGGTCAACTCTTCGACATTAGCACCAACGACAGCTCTTTTGACAGGGTGGAAACGCCGTCAGCGCTGCTCGCGCCCGTTCATCGATTCCCCGGCCTCCTCGTGGCCGTCGACGATATACACCCAGCCCGCAAGCGGCGCCCCGCCGGTGGGGCGGCTCCTGCCCAGGAACGAGTAAGCGAAACGCAGATCGGTGAACTGGACCGTGGTCCAGGCGCGGCCGGCGGGGAGCTGCGGCGGCTCGATACCCGGTGCGGAAACCGGGCCCAGGTCGCGCACCACGGCCCACTGGCCCCAATCGAGGTAGACCTGGCCAAGCCGGGTGCGTTTTGCGGCTTCCACGGCTGGCGTCACCGGCGGCTTGAAGACGATGTCGCGGCGCGGGTCGGACTCCAACGTGCCCAGCCGCGTGTCCACCTCGGCGGTCTGGAAGTAATCCTGCGCCTCGAGAATGACGTGCCAGCGGAAGGGGTCGACGGGGTAGGGCTCGATGGCCATGCGCAGGACCGGCTCGCTGGCGATCTGCGTGTTTTCGACCAGGGTCTGGGCGCGGGCATGCTCGGCGTAGCGCCAGCCCCAGAGAACGGTCATGCCGACCAGGGCAAAGATGGCCCAGCCCTGCCCGCGATTGGGCTGGCGGCGCGCGCCGATCTCGCCGCCGATGAGCCCCGTCAGCGCGGGGGCGAAGAGCGCCAACAGAAGCAGCGCCCACAGAACCGGCTCGGCGATGAAGACAAACGAGCCCGTGGTCCAGCGCGGGTTGAACGGCAAGAACGGACGCAGGCCGTAGTTGTTGGTCCAGTCGAGGAAGAGATGGCTGAGCGCCGAGAGCAGGGCGGTCAGATAGAGCCAGCCCCAGTGGGTGGTCTGTCGCGCCTTCGCAGGCGGTCCCTCGCCCCCTGCTGGCGCAAAGCCGGCCGAACGGCGTGCGCGCCGTCGCTCCAGCCAGCGGTCGAAGAGCCACACCGCGCCCACGGCTACGGCCGCCAGCAGAGGCGCGGCAAAAAAGGTGTGCGTGATGCCGCGGTGGTGCTTCAGCTCCTCCACAGGCCCGGCAAGACCCCAGAGGATGTCGATGTCGGCGGCCTCGGCGGCCAGCACCGCCACCAGCGTGGCGTGAGCGGTCTTGCGACGAAGGCCGGCGCGGGCAATGCAGGCGCCGGTGAGGAAGTGCGTAACAGGTTCCATGGCGGTCTGGGCCTTCAATCCCCGGGGTTGGCGAAGAGCGAGAGGCTCGATTGGCGCACGGAAGCGCGCGCCTTGGGAGCCCGCTTGTACGTGGCCTCTCGCGCAAATCGCGGATATTGAGGCTGCTGGCCCGACAGAATCTGCTCGATGGTGAGAATTTGCACCTGCGGGTATCTGGACCCATCGGTAGAGGTGTAGAAGCCTGCGTCGGCAGCCTCGCGCAGCATCTGTTTCGTGGGCTCTTCAAAGCAAAGGAATACCCCAATCTGTGCATCTTCCCGCCTGAGCGCGCCCACCAAATCCCGGATCTGCGAGACGTTCACGCCGCCCGCTTTTACAGAGAACACGATTTGTTTGGAATCGCCTTCATCGTCATGAAAATACAGCCGCCCGTCGATGCCCCGGTCGGGGCCTTTCTTTTGCTCGGCGGGGCGGGCGCCCACCTGCCCCAGCGCCCACCATTGGAACTGGTACTTGTTTTCTGCGGCAAGCTCCGCTGCTCCGGCGTAGTCGGTCGGTTCACCGACGACCCTGAAGGAATCGCGGACTTCCGTCCCAAAGGAGTCGGAGAGGCGCTTCCTGATAAGGCCGATTGCCAGATGTGTAATATCGATGCCAACCCAGCGCCGTTTGAGCTTCTGCGCCACCTGAACCGTAGTCCCGCAACCGCAGAAGGGGTCGAGAACCAGGTCGCCCTCGTTTGAACTCGAGCGGATGATCCGCTCAAGAAGAGCCTCCGGCTTCTGGGTGGGGTAGCCCAGGTCCTCCTCTCCGGCCGCGCGATGGATGTCATCCCAATCGTCCTGCAAGGGGATGCCGGGCATTTCATCCGCAAATTGCATCAGTCGAGGCATTCCCGTTTCGCGGTGAACGAGTTTTCCCGCCCGCGCAAAATCCGCAATATTCTGGTGGGAATATGCCCAATACCGCCCGCTATAGGGTGGCACGCCCCTGTATTCCCAGTCCTCCTTTGGGGTCAGATACTCGTCTTCGAGGTCGGCCTCCCATCGTGTCTTCCTCCCGTGCCTGCGCTTGACCCTCCACAGGAACTCGGTGTCTCCCCCTGGGCGAGCCGCGGTAAGGTCAGTCTCCTTGTAGCGCCTCTTGTCCGGTGAGATATGCCGGTACTCCGATTCCTGATATTGCTCGGTATACGGCGTGTAGACAGCGTTCCACGAGTTGCTCTGGCCCTTGCCGTAGAAGAGCAGAACGTCGCGGACCCGTCCGCAGCGCCTCATGCCCTGCTTCACGTCGCTGTGCGCCGAAGAGCGGCGCCAGGAGATCTCATTCCTGAAGAATTGAGGCCCAAAGATCGCATCCATCAGAATCTTCAGGTAATGGCTGGCCGTCGGGTCGCAATGCAGATAGACGGAGCCGGTCTCCTTCAGCACCCGCCGCAGTTCGACCAGGCGCGGAGCCATCATGGAAAGGTAAGCCAGCATATCCGACCCGCCGAGAAATGTGCGGAAGGAGCGTAGAGCATCGGCTACCCGGCCTCCCTGCTCCACCGTCGTCTGGTAGGCCCGGGCAGCGTCGGCGTTCCACTCCCAAGTGTCCTCGAAGGCGTGGAATTGCGAGCTGGATTTCGATCCATCCTTTTCGGCAAAGATGAGCCCGTATTCCTGGCGGGAATTGAAAGGCGGATCGAGATAGACCAGATCGACCGACTCCGCAGGCACGTAGCGGCGGAGGACGTCGAGGTTGTCGCCGTAGTAGAGTTGGTTCTTCCAGTCGTCCATCTTCAATCGAAACTTATCACAAACCGGAGTGGAAGGTAAGGCGCGCCCACGACTCCTGTCTCCTATAATGCCTCGCATGGATGAACCGTTGACAGGGAATGCGGAGGCGGCGCGGCGGGCCGAGGAGCTCCGCGCCGAGCTGCGCCGCCACGAGCATCTTTACTACGTGCTGGACGCTCCGGAGATCACCGACGCCGCCTACGACGCGCTGATGAACGAGCTGAAGCGCATCGAGGCCGAGCACCCCGAGCTGGTCACGCCGGACTCGCCCACGCAGCGCGTCGGTGGCAAACCGGCCGAGGGCTTCAAGAAGGTGGCGCACTCGCGCCCCATGCTCTCGCTCGACAACGCCTACTCCGCCGAGGAGCTGGCCGATTGGGACCGGCGTGTGCGTGAGCTGGCCGGCCCGCTGCCGGTCGAGTACACGGCCGAACTGAAGATGGACGGGCTGAGCGTGGCGCTGCGCTACCAGCCCGCAGAGGGCGGCGGCGCGCGCCTGGCAGCCGGACTGACCAGAGGCGACGGCCAGACCGGCGAAGACGTGTCATCGAACATCCGGACGATCAAGAGTGTGCCGTTGACCGTGCCCGCGGCGACGCTTGAGCAGTTGGAATTGCCGCAAGCATTCGAGGTGCGCGGCGAGGCGGTGATGTCCGCGGCGGCCTTTGCGCGCCTCAACGAGGAGCGCGAAAGCGAAGGCCTCCCCCCTGCGGTGAACCCGCGCAACGCCGCGGCCGGCACTCTGCGCACGCTCGAGCCCGGCATTGTGGCGCGGCGGCGGCTGGACTTCTACGCCTACTTCCTGCTGGTCGGCGGCGAGTACTGGCAGGCCGGCCAGCAGGCCACGCTCGACGCGCTCGCCTCGCTCGGCTTCCGCGTGAACCTGGAGCGGCGGCTGGTGCGGACTCTGGACGAGATGACGGCTTACATCGATGCCGCCGAGGCCCGCCGCGAGAGTCTGGGCTACGAGATCGACGGCGTGGTCTTCAAGGTGGACGCACAGGCCACGCAGCAGCGGCTGGGGTACACGGGCCGCGCGCCGCGATGGGCCATCGCCTACAAGTTCACCGCCCGCGCCGGCCTGACCCAGGTGCGCGCGATTACCGTGCAGGTGGGCCGGACCGGTAAGCTGACCCCGGTGGCCGAGCTGGAGCCGGTCTTCATCGGCGGCACCACGGTGAGCCGCGCCACGCTGCACAACGCCGACTTCATCGCCGGCCTCGGCCTGAAGCTGGGCGACTGGGTGAAGGTGGAGCGGGGCGGCGACGTGATTCCCAAGGTGGTCGAGGTTGTGACGGACGCCGAGCATCCGCGGGGCGCGCTGGAGTTCGTCTTCCCCGTCGATTGCCCGGAGTGCGGCGCGGCGGTGGTGCGCGCCGAGGGCGAGGTGGACTTCCGCTGCGTCAACGCCGACTGCCCGGCCAAGCTGCGCGAGAGCCTGCTGCACTTCGGCAGCCGCGATGTAATGAACATCGAGGGCCTGGGCGAGGCCGTCGTGCAGCAACTGCTGGAGCGGGGGCTGGTGCGCGGCGTGGCCGACCTCTACGCGCTCGCCGAGGAGCAGTTGGTGGCGCTCGACCGCTTTGCCGAGAAGTCGGCGCGCGCGCTGCTGGCCGAGATTGAACGCTCGAAGCAGGCCGGGCTGGCACGGGTGCTGATGGGACTGGGCATCCGCTTTGTGGGCGAGCGCACGGCGGAGCTGCTGGCCGAGGAGTTCGGGTCGATCGAGGCGCTGATGGCCGCCTCCGCGGAGGAGCTGGAGCGCGTCGAGGAAGTTGGCCCGCGCATCTCGCAGGCCATTCTCGAGTTCTTTGCCCAGCCCGCCAACCGGGCGCTGGTGGACCACCTGCGCGCGGCAGGCGTGGAAATGACCGCCGAAAAAAAAGTGCGCACGGCGCAACTGGCCGGGCTGACTTTTGTGCTGACCGGAACGCTGCCCACGCTGACCCGCGACGAAGCCAAGGCGCGCATCGAAGCGGCCGGCGGTAAGACGGCGGGCTCGGTCAGCAAGAAGACCAGCTACGTGGTGGCCGGCGAGGAGGCGGGCTCGAAGCTGGACAAGGCGCGGGAGCTGGGCGTGCCCATCCTCGACGAGGCGGGGCTGCTGGCGATGCTCGAAGGCTGATCTCCCGGAACGGCAAGGCGGGACCAGGAACGCCGTCCGCTGGTCTCCGCGACTTCCCTCCCCTCTTTGTCAGCGAGGCAAGGCGGCGGGCGGAGCGCGGGCTGGTTCAAGAGCTCAGCTCAGCGAGTGGGCTCCGTTGGAGCCGGAGTCCAGTGGTTGTAGTGCATCAGAGGAGCGGCGGCGAGAAGAATCAGCAACAGGTCCATCCACATGGGAGCCTCGGGGTTCGTGGTTTAGCGGCTCAGGCGGCGGCGGGCGATGTCGGGGCGGCGCTCGAC
>JBAVMZ010000233.1:0-5180 GCA_049690595.1 Occallatibacter sp.
CGCCAGCTCAGCAGACGCCGGCGCCGGTGGTTTCGCCGGTCTTTGCGTCCGCCTGGCAGGCGCCCGCTCCGGCGTGGTCTCCGCGCAAGGGCACGGTGATTCCGCTGGCGCCTCCGCCGTCGCGCGCGCAGGCGATTACGGCCACGCCCACGGTGGTGGTGATCGGCGTTTCCACGGGCGGTCCGGCCGCGCTCGACCTGATTCTGCCGCAGATTCCGGCCGGATTTCCGCTGCCGATCCTCATCGTGCAGCACATGCCGGAGCTCTTCACCCGGCTTTTTGCCGAGCGGCTGAACGGCCGCTGCCACGTTCCCGTCAGCGAGGCCTCTGAGGGCGATCCGGTTCGCCCCGGTTCGATCGCCATCGCCCGCGGCAACTGGCACATGGAGGTTGCCGCCGCGGTGCGACCGGGGGCTCCATGCACACTGCGCCTGACCCAGGCGACGCCGGAGAACCACTGCCGCCCGGCCGCCGATGTGCTCTTCCGCTCCGCGGCCGAGGTATACGGCTCCGGCGTTCTGGCTGCCGTGCTCACCGGCATGGGTTCGGACGGGATGCAAGGCTGTCGCGCGATTCGCGCGCACGGGGGCTCGGTGCTGGCCCAGGACCAGGCCACGAGCGCCGTCTGGGGCATGCCAGGCTCGGTTGTGCAGGCTGGTCTCGTCCACAAGGTGTTGCCACTGGGCGCGATCGTCCCGGAGATTCTCCGGCTTGGGGGCCGGAGCTATGCAGAAGTGCCTCTGGTGCGGGAATCGGTGGTCTAGCCATGGGAACCGCGTTCAGCAATCCCTTCCAGCCTTGCCCGGTTGCTGCTGTGGCCGCGCCGTCCCCGCATGTGGATTACGCCTTTCTGCGTCAGCTCGTCTTCTCGCTCTCGCAGAATGTTCTCGATTCTTCGCGCGACTATCTGTTCGACACCCGGCTGGCCAGACTGCTTCGCAACCAGGGCATGACCCAGCTGGAGGAGCTGGTCGATCACCTCAAGATTCGCAAGGATCCGACGCTGGAGCGCGCCATCGCCGAGGCGATGACCATCAACGAGACCAGCTTCTTCCGCGACGGCCGCCCCTTCGAGCTGCTGCGCGCCGAGCTGCTGCCCGAGCTGATTGAGGCGCGACGCCACCAGCGGTCGC
Source organism: Occallatibacter sp. (assembly GCA_049690595.1). Lineage (GTDB taxonomy): Bacteria > Acidobacteriota > Terriglobia > Terriglobales > Acidobacteriaceae > Telmatobacter. Next base: position 1,134 of record JBAVMZ010000233.1, read on the forward strand.
TGCGCTTCTGGTCGGCGGCCTGCTCGACCGGCCAGGAGGCTTACTCGCTGGCGATGCTGCTGCACGAGCACTTTCCGCAACTGGCCGGCTGGGAGGTCCGCATCGAGGGCACGGACATCTGCGGCGAGGCAGTCGGCCGCGCGCAGGCCGCGCGGTACCAGCGCATCGAGATGAATCGCGGGCTGCCGGCGCGCTACGTGGTGCGCTACTTCGACCACGTGGGCGAGGAATGGGTGGTCAAGCCCGAGTTGCGGAGGATGTGCAACTTTCGCCAGGCCAACCTCTGCGGGAGCCGGTTTCCTTTCAACCGCGCCGGCAACCGCTTCGACGTGATCTTCCTGCGCAACGTGATGCTGTACTTCTCGCAAGAGACGCGGAAGACGCTGCTGGCGGGGATTCGCCGCGTGCTGGCCCCAGACGGCATCCTCTTGCTCGGCTCCAGCGAACAGCCCGCCGACCCGCATATTTGGAACGCCGTGCTGGCCGGCGGAACCTGCCACTTTCGGCCGAGGGGGGAACTGAGGGAACAGGGAATAGGGAACAGGGAATAGGGAATAGGGAATGGGGAATAGGGAACGGGGAACAGGAGGCCGTGGTAAGAGCCCGACTCGCTGAAAGATATCCCACAGGGGCTCATGTCCGATTGATTTATGGGCTCCATCGGCACGACAGAAGAGGTTGCGAAGTAACCCGACAAATGGTAGGAGAAATGTGTCAGGGCACGACTTCAGTCGTGCCGTAAATGCCGTAAAATCAATTGGGCTTCAGCCCATACGGAATGGCCTTCGGGAGCTTCCTCCATCCCTTCGGGGTTTTTCCGCAGCCTCTGAGGTTGCGTCCTGTTACAAAACCCACACCTATTGAGTTACTTCGCAGCCTATGAAGTCATAGCCGTTCAAAACCCGACTTTCCCCAGGGGCTGCAATCCATGAGCGGTCAGCTACGATGCTGGAAGGCGCCGATGTCGAGCCGGCCGGCGGGGAGCGGGTTTCCCCAGAAATCGCGGCCGCCGTTGTTTGGAATCGCGATGCCGCGGCCGATGCAGGGCGAGCCGGGCTGCAACTGGTATCCCTTGAGGCTGTCGAGGCCGTAGCCTCCCTGGCCGGGGGCGACGAAAAGGGGGTCATAAGTGTTGGCGGCGCGGCTGGAGTCGTTCGGTCCGTCGCCGAGCCATGGGCCGAAGTAGCAGTTATCGAGGAAGAGCCGGTTGGCTCCGGGGCTGGGGTCGGGAACGGTCGGGTCGGCATAGGTGACCTGGAAGCGCCCTTCGCCGGTGGCGTAAAAGATGTTGTTGCGCAAGGGAACGCCGACCTTGGTGGTGTCCTTGCGCTCGCGCTCGTCGTCGCGCATCTCGATGACGGCGGTTCCGTAATCGACATAGAAGACGTTGTTATGGATGAGGTTCATGTCGCCCAGGTCAGGGCGGAGGGCAAGGATGTGGGTCTGGTCGTTCTGGCTGATGTTATAGCGGGCCACGTTGCCTTTGGTGCGCTGCATGATGAGGAACATGCCGTGGTTGTTGCTGCTGAAGTTGTATTGCAGGATGCAGTCGCGGCAATCGAGGTCGATATCGTAGCCTTCCCCGTCGCCGTTGCCCGCGGCTCTGCCGGTGTCGTACACCTCGTTGAACTGCATGACGCCGCCGGTGCAGTCCGCCAGCCAGATGGCGGCCGAGTGGGGATTATCGTCCTTGTGCGTGCTGAGAATCTCAGGAGTCCAGATAACGGGATCTCCGGTGCGAAGGCAACTGCGGTGGGCGACATTGCGCTCCACCAGCGCGCCGTCGCAGCCGATGGGGACGATGGCGTCGCCGCCGAGATTCTCCAGCCGGTTTTGGCGGACCACGAGGCCGGTCTTGCAGGCGAGAGCGATGATGCCGCAGCGGTCGACGCGCTCGATGCGGTTGGCATCGACAAGGATGTTGTGCGCGGAGGCAGTGACCTGGTTGTCCTGCATTGGGGCGCCCACATAGATGGCGGCGCTGTTGTACTGGTCGTAGGGGCCGCTGCCGAGCAGGGTTCCCCAGATGTCGTGCAGGTAACAGTCGTGGATGGCGATGTTGTGGGTGCGGCCCGGAGTGAGTGCGAGGGCGGCGATGCCCTGGCGGCCGGTGCCGGGTTCGGCGGGCTCGCCGCTGGTGACCTCAAGCTCGCAGATTTGCCACCAGCACTGGTCCTCCAGCCGGATAGCCGGTCCCTTGGCGGCGCCCATGTCCACGATAGGCAGCCGTCCCGTGCCATAGCGGCTGAGAAGGATGGGCCGGTTCTCGGCGCCGGAGCCCTGCGGCCGGAGTTGGCCGCGGAAGTGATCGCCGGAGCGAAGGAGAATCGCGTCGCCGGGCTCGAAGCTGGCCCGGTTGACGCGCTCCAGGGTCTTCCACGGCGTCCGCGGCGAGAGGCCGCTGGCCCCATCGTTGCCCTGTGCGGAGAGATGGAACCTTCTGCCGGCATGGGGCGGGGGAGCCGGCTGCCCGGCGGCGGATGGGAGCGAGGAGAGCGGCGCCAATATCCCTGCCGCAAGGGCGGAAGCTCCCCCGCGGAGAAAGCTTCGCCGCGTGGCAGTGCAGGCAAAATGATTGTGGATGGTCATGCCTTTCCTTACTTGCCGCCGGGCCTTATCCTTGCTTGCTGCCGGCGCCGGCGATGCGGCTGAGCCAGGGATTGCGAGGGCTGCCGCGCCAAGGGCGCATCCAGTCTAGCATCGGGCATTGCGCAGAGGCACTGCGCGCGCGAGCAGGGAATCGCACGGACACCCCTTCGCCGGTCACCCTGATCCCTGTTCCCTGTTCCCTGTTCCCTGTTCCCTGACCACTGATCACTGATCACTGACCACTGGCCGCTGTCATCAGCCGCTCCACCTCCGCGTGCAGCTTCTCGGTGATTTCCGCCTCGGTTTCTTCGGGCGCAAAGCGCAGCACTGGGCCGACGCGGACGACGATCGTGCCTGGACGGAACCAGCGGCGCTTGCCGGTCTTGATCTCGCCCATCCCGGCGAGGCCGACCGGAAGCACGCGGGCGCCCGACTGCTTCACCAGCAGGCCGATGCCTCCGCGGAAGCGGGCTAGTTGCCCTTCGGCCGAGCGCGTTCCCTCGGGAAAGACGAGCACGTGGAAGCCACGGTCCATGGCCTCGCCCGCGTGGCGGAAGGCGCGCTGGAAGTCGCGCCGCCGGGGCAGGGGAAAGACGTTGAAGAGGGCAGTCAGCAGCAGCCAGACCAGCGGCCCGGTGAGCATGAGACCCCTTTGGCCGGGCTTGCGGTCGGGATCGCGGAAGCGCCGGAAGTCGGCCAGCATATCCCCGGCCATGGCAGCGGCCATACGGCGCCGGACGGGCCCGGGGAGCGCGAACTGGATCAGGGGTCCGTCGTAGGCGCTGACGTGGTTGGCCACGATCAGAAGCGGCCCGGCGTCAGCCGGCACGCCGGCGGTCTCGACGCGCGGGGCGGCGAGCAGCCAGACGAGCGGGCGCTCCACAGCCTCGATGAACGCCGTCCGCAGCCACGCGACGGGCCGCCACCAGGGCCAGTGCGGATAGACGTGGCGATCCGTCGCCTCCTCTGCGCCAGCCGCAGCTGCGGAGCCGGCGCGTTCCTCGTCGCCGGGCTCGCCGATCGTCCCTTCGGCCTCCGTGCGGGCGACCGATGCTTGCCGCGCGGTTGTGTCTTCTGCCGGGGTGTGCGCACCTTGATCCGCACCGCCGATCAGCGCGCGTAGTTCGCCCAGCGTGCGCACGTTGTCCAGCAGCCCGCCGCCGGTGCCGATGCCGAGGCGCTCCTCGAGCGAGGCGGCCAGTTGCACGCGGCCCAGGCTGTCCAGCAGCAGGTCTTCGTCCAGGCGCAGTTCGTCGCCCACGCCCGGCGGTTTCTCGCCGGTGATTTGCGCAATGAGCCGCAGCAGCCAGTCGTCCGCGGCGCCAAAGCTGCCGGCTCCGGCCGGAGCGGCTCCGCTGGCCGCGGCGCGAATCCCGGCGAGCCAGGCTTCCACGTCCTTGCGCCGCACTTTGCCGGTGGAGGTCCGCGGCAGGTCGGGCTCGGGCCAGAGCACCCAGC
>JBAVMZ010000234.1:0-1560 GCA_049690595.1 Occallatibacter sp.
GCACGATGCCAGCAAGGGCACGAGAATTCTGGAACCGGTCTAGGTGGTTCGGCCGCGTTACCACTGCTTGAGTCGGATGGCCCGCCCGCCCAGGGCACACGAGGAAAATGCCGTCCGTCTGGAGCGGCATCGTGCCTGGCAGAACGCGGAAAAGGGGATTAGATTCCGACGCCGAACTCGCTCGCCTGCGCCTCGCCGGCGTTGGCGTAGAAGTCGTAGGGCGTGCGCCGGTTGAACCGGTAGCGGTTGCGCAGTTCGCGGCCCACGAAGATGCCGAGCGCGGCCACTGCCATGCCCACCGAGAACCAGGTGATGACCTTCAGGGTGCTGGTTTCGCTGGATTCTTCCTGGGCGACGACGGGCTCACAATCGGCTGACATGGACGGAACGCCTCCTACCCTGAGATGATACCGCAGTTTTGCATGGGCCGTCTGTGCAGGTGGGACACTTCAGAGGGCTCTTATTTACTCGATAGAGTCGATTCGGGCGATAAGGGTTGCCTTTTCCACAGAGGGAAGGAAACTCGACCGGATCGAACTGCGCGCCAGCTCGCGCAGCTCCTCGCGCGTGAACCCCTGCTCAGTGTGCGCCAGCAAGTACTCGTTGGCCAGGTCCGAGCCGAAAAAGGCCGGGTCGTCCGAGTTGAGCGAAACCAGCAGCCCCTGGTCGAAGAGCCGCCGCAGGGGGTGGGCCGCGAACGACGGGCAGACGCCGGTGCGGACATTGGAGCTGGGATTCAGCTCGAGGGGAATCTGTCGCTCGCGCAGGTCCTCCAGCAGCAGGAAGTCGTCAACGGCCGAGAGCGCGTGGCCGATGCGCTCGCTGCCGATGGAAAGCGCCTCGCGAATGGCTGCCGCCGGGGTGGTCTCGCCGGCGTGGTTGGTCAGCCGCAGCCCGGCCTCGGCCGCCTCGGCGTAGAGGGCGCGGAAGGGTAGGGAACCGCAGCGCCGCTCGTCGCCGCCCAGCCCGATGCCGACGATCGACGGGTGCACCGGCCTCAGTTCGGAGGCCTTGCGGAAGACCCGCGCCGCCTCTTCCACCGGGAAGTGGCGCACGGCGTCGAATATCCAGTAAACACTGAGCCCCAGCTCGCGCGCGGCTCGCTCCCGCGCCCGCTCCAGCCCGGCAAAGATCGGCTCGAAGCACTCCGGGTCGTGGCTCCGCCAGTGGTAGACCACGCCCACGGCAATGTAGACCTCGGCGTGGACCACTCCCTGCTCGGCCAGGTGCTCCATCATCCGCCAGGCCGCCAGTTCGTAATCCTCAGGGCCGACCAGCTCGGCGGTGACGGCCTTGAAGGCCTCCAGAAAGCCCGTGAAGTCCCTGAACTGGTAGAGCGACTCGGCCTGCTCGAGCGTGAGCGGCGTGGCGTGGTGGCGCTGGCTCAGCTCAACCAGCGTCGAGGGAAGAACCGTCCCCTCCAGGTGCAGGTGCAGCTCCGCCTTGGGCAGGCGCCGGATGAAATCCTGAATGTCAGTCACTCTTCGATTCTAGCGGCAGGCCACGCCACGCTACCCCGCCATGTGCCGCCGCAGATCTTCCGGGTGGTTGCAGTGGGCC
>JBAVMZ010000235.1:0-17090 GCA_049690595.1 Occallatibacter sp.
TTCCTCGGCCATAACCACCTTCGACAACGTAGTTATGACACAGAAAAGACGGCCTTTCCAGCTATTTCCTTCGATCCCGACTCACCCAAATCGACAATCGGCCTGTGAGATATGCGGGCTAAAGCCCTACTCACTTTATAGGCTTTATCGGCACGACTGAAGTTGTGCCCTGACACTTTCGGTGCCATTTGTCGAGTCTTTCCGCGGTCTCTGCCGTCCAGACGGCCGGGCGGGATGCCCACAGGTGTCGATCCTGGAGGAGATCAAGCTGCGGGCCCGGACTACTTCTCCACCTTGACGACTGCCTGCAGCCGCCGCCAAGACCGGCTGTCCCCTGCATCCGCCGCCAGATACAATTCCGCTCGTCCGGCCGCGACCTCCTTCAGCGTGCACCCCGCTTCACACTTCAGCTTCCAGGGAGTCTCGAGCAGCAGGTGAGAGTTGTGGCGCGCTGGCAGGTCCACATCGATTGTGAGCCTATTTCGGTCGAGGGCGGCACGCAACACCCGCACGCCTCCGGACGCGTCGCCCAGTTGGGGGCGCGGCGGCTCCGTGCTGACGAGAATACCGCCCGCGAATTCCAGGTCGAGCGTGCTGTCGCCGTGCGGCGCCTGCACACGCACCTGCGCCAGGCTCTCCTGCGGCTCCTCGAGGATCGTCCCCGCGATCTCCGCGCCGTTGAATCGAGCGCGCAAGTTCTCCGCGCCCAGGGGCAGGTCGGGACGGAATTCCAGTGGAAAGGCCTCTCCCTGGTTCTGAATCTTCAGGCTCAGGCTCCGCCCGGTACGGTGCAAATCCAGGGAGACGGAAGCGCCTGCGACCCGAAGATGCCGAACCGCGAGATCCTGCCAGCCGGCAGGCAGATGCGGCGCAAAGACCAGCGCCCTGTTGACACCATCCGCCTTCAATCCAAGCAGGCCCTGGATGGTGGCGGAAACAAACGCCGCCGACGACCAGGTCTGCTCCGGCACCGATTCCGTTTGCGGATGATAGGAATCTCCGGCCAGCACCTCGTGCATGTGGCCGGGCGAGTCGAGGAAGACGAGCGGAACCAGCGCGTGCCAGAGGGCAAACGCAGTCAGCGGGCGGTGCTCGGCCCAGAAGGCCTGTGCCAGCGCGGCGGTTGCGAACGGCCACACACTACCCTGTGCATAAGAGGCCGGATCGTAGTCGGCGGAGTCCGTGGCAATGCTCCGCGTGCCCCAGTCCGTCTGGAACCGCGAAGAAGCGAGCTCATCCAAGATGGCCTCGCGCTGCGACGGGCTGAAGAGATCGAGCGTCAGCGCCCCGGCGGGGCCGCTGCGCCGGCTCACCGCAGGCTGCCCGGTCACGGTGTGCCCGCTGATCCAGAAGGACCCTCTCGCATCCCAATAACGCGGAGCGATGGAGTGGCGCGCCGCGTTGGCGGCCTGCGCTGCCTGCGCGGCCAGATCGGCATGGCCCGTCAGCGACGCAAGATCCGCCACGGCTTCGGCCGCATCGATCCAGGAGGCGGAAAGTCCGAGATCGTCGGAGAGCTTATCCTGCTCGTTGCCGCCCTCCTTGTCTGCCGGAATGCGCGGCAGAGCGGTGGCGGGATCGAGTTGGGTCCGGCAGTATGCATAGGCTGCGGCCAGAGCTTCCCAGTGCTGGCGGGCAAAGTCCACATCCCCGGTGGTGCGGACATAGCGCCCCACCACGCCGAGAAACTGGAAGGTCACATCCACGTGCACATACATGTAGGGGAACTTGTTCACCCAGTCGAGAAAACCGGCGCTTTGCGAGAGCTCGTGCCAGATCATCCCGCTCTTCTTGTCCTGGTAGCGCAGGATAAACTCGAGCTCTTCGCGCGCGTGCGTCCAGTCTCCGTCGCTGAGCGCTCCCTCGACGTCAACCAGGCCGTCGCCGGCGAAAAACCAGTCATACTGGGGCCTGCGCGCGGCGCGTGAAGGACCATACCCGGCCACATAGCCGCAACCCAGATCCGTATTGCATTCCCAGGCCTGATCGAGCGCCATCTCGGAGGAAGCAAAGGCGCGGTTGACCTCCTCGTCGGGCGTCTCCACGGCAACGGCATTCTCCAGAACCTCAGCGGCATGGCGGGCATTGTCGCCGGCAATCCGCTCGAACCCGCGCATGGTTTCGCGCAGCAGCGCACCGGGGTCGGCGGAGTGAGCGGGATTCAGCACGAAAAACAGACGCGCCTCCCCCGCCGCATTCGGCCTCAGGATCAGGCTCAGTTCCTGGCTCCCTGCCGCCGGTCCGGCAGCATTTGTCGGAAGGTCGTGACCGGCGGTCTCCGCCGACCCCACCACTGCCGAGTACCCATACAGCGGCTCGGAGAGCACATAGGCTCGCAGTTCGTCGCTCCAACTGGTGCTCTGCCCTCCCACCGACGCCGGCCACATCAGGTCCAGAACCGGGACGGCGCGCACCACGATCTCCATGGGCTGCGCGCTCTCCACGCTGTAGGAAAGGATGGCCGCGGGCTGGTCCAACGGTACGATCAACTGTTCGCGCACCACAAAACCACTTCCCACGTAGACCCGGGTGATGCGGCCCGGCTCATATCGAACCCGGCCGAGGATGCTCTGCCCTTCCATCGCCGACACGGCTCCCTGGCGCCGGAAAGCCACCCGGTATCCGCGCAGTAGCTGAAAGGGGTATGCCCAGACTTCGAGACCATCGGAGGAGTAACCGCCAATGAACGCACGGCGCCCATGCGCTGCGAGAAAGCGGCTGGCCGTTTGCACGTCGTGGGTCGGCGGCTCTGCTGGCGGGGCGAGGATGCCTGCTTGCGGACTCTGCGCGGAGCCGCTCCGGGCCGCGCCCAGAAGAACAATCAACACCGGCAACAGGAACCATCGAGCGCTTCGACGCGGAAGACCTCTGCCGCAGGCTGGATTTCTCACCACGAACCCTCCGCCTCAATCATAGGTCTTGTTGTTTGGCATCGTGAACGGCGGTCGCGGACCTGCACAAGCTGTCAAGTGCCTGCTCTGTACGCCCAACCCGCTCATACTTCAGTCCCCATTTCCGAGCTCCTGTCTCGTAGAGAGTTCCCCCGGTTGGCGCAAGATGGAATCGAAGGAGGAGCGCACGCGCCCGGACGCCTCCATGCCGAGGAATTCACCCGTCCCCTTGTGCTTCCGGCCCAGGCGCAGCATCCCCGTCTCCATCCCGGGCGGCGTCTCCCGCTATGCCCCCGAACGGCCGTAGCTGGTTCGTGTGTAAGCGCTCCCGGTCTCCGATTCCGCAGCTTCACCGCGAATCGGCTCTGGCCGATGAACTGCGACAAGAACGATCTGGATGCGCAATGTCGAATCTTGCTGCCTGATTTCGCAGGACTGGGCTATTTCCCGGCGTGTGGACGGGACCACATCTTCGATCCGCCTGGCGCCGGCCCGATTGGGTGGGGCCACCAGGTGTCGTTGAGACTTGACCGGCGCCCATGCTGCCTGGCAACCGCCGTCTGCGTTCGTCTGCGCCTTGAACTGCAATCGGGTGGTCTATCTTTATGTATGGTTCTTTCTGAGCGCCTGCGGATGGCCCCGGGTGGCATGCACGGAAGTGGGCAGATCGGCTCCTGGATCTGAACTTCGGGCTGGGTGGCCGCGTTGAGAAGGTCACCAACAAGTGCATCCCGACGATTATTCCTGCGTTTGGGAGGGAATCTCCAGGCCTCGGGTTCGCTGAGGAGCGGCGGCGCCTGTAACGGGCGGAGGAAGTGGGAATCGAAACACAATCAAAAGTCAGGATGAACCCAGGGTTGATCTTCAACATCCAGCGGTTCTCCCTCCAGGATGGCCCGGGGCTCCGGAGCACCGTCTTCCTGAAGGGGTGCCCGCTCTCCTGTCTCTGGTGCCATAACCCGGAAAGCCGGGCGCCCCAGACCGAGTTTCTGCGCATGGAAACCCGCTGCATGGCCTGTGGCCGTTGCAGCGAAGAGGAGTTGGCGGGGCGCGGAACCCGAGTCCTTACCGACGAAGAGCTGGAAGCCTGTCCAACCGGCGCCTTGCAGAAGGCCGGTCAGGAGATGGAGCCGGCCGCCCTGGTCGAGCACTTGCTCCGCGACCGGATCTTCTGGGACGAGTCCGGCGGGGGGGTGACCTTTTCCGGCGGCGAGCCGCTCCTGCAAGCGCCTTTCCTCATCGAGACCCTGGGGCGCCTGCGCGCCGAAGACGTGCATACGGCGGTGGACACCTGCGGATACGCACCATGGGAAGATCTCGAGCTGGCCGCGCAATTGGCGTCGCTGGTGCTCTACGACCTGAAGCTGATGGATGAGGCCCGCCACGAGGCGGCCACCGGCCAGTCGAACCGGCTCATCCTCGACAACCTGAGAGCCCTCTCCCGGATGCACACCGAGATCTGGATCAGGGTGCCGGTGATTCCCGGCATCAACGACGACGATGGGAACATGGAGGCGACGGCCGCCTTCGTTTCCACGCTGGCGGCCGATCGCCGGGTGGACCTGCTGCCCTATCACCGCGTTGGAGAACCCAAATTTGCCCGCATGGGCATCGCGTATACTCTGGCCGGGCTCGAATCCCCCAGCCAGCAACGACTCGAAGCCCTGGCCGAGATCTTTCGCGCCCGGGGCCTTGCGCCCCACATCGGAGACCGCCCATGAGCGAACGCACCGAACGGCTCCGCCAGCAAAGTCTGGCGGCGAAGCCCTCCATCACCGGCGAGAGGGCGGAGATTGTCACCCGTTTCTACCGGGAGAACCACGGCAAGTTCTCCACGCCCGTGATGCGTGGAATGTGCTTCCAGGCGATTGTGGAGCAGAAGGAACTTTGGCTCGGCGAGGGGGAACTGATCGTCGGCGAACGTGGTCCCAGGCCCAAGGCCGTGCCGACTTTTCCCGAGCTCACCTGCCACAGCGCGGAGGACCTGCGCATTCTCGACTCCCGGCCGCTGACCCGGTACAGCGTTGCGCCGTCGGTGATCGATCTCTACGAGCGGGAGATCATCCCCTACTGGAAGGGCCGCTCGATGCGCGACCAGATGTTCGCCGAGCTGCCGCCTGAGTGGATCGACGCCTATGAGGCAGGCTGCTTCACCGAGTTCATGGAACAGCGCGCTCCCGGCCACACGGTGGCCGATGGCAAGCTCTACCGCAAGGGTCTGCTGGACTTCAAAGCGGAGATCGCCGCGGCCATCGCCGCGCTCGATTTCGAACTGGACCCAGAGGCGCTGGACAAGCGCGAGGAACTGCGAGGCATGGCGCTCTCCTGCGACGCCGTCCTCCGCTGGGCCGAACGCTACGCCGAACTGGCTGAGCTTGAAGCGATCTCCGCCGGTCCGGTCCGCCGCCAGGAACTCAAGAAGATCGCCGAGGTCTGCCGCCGCGTCCCGGTCCATGCGCCCTCCACATTTCACCAGGCGCTGCAGTACTACTGGTTCTGCCATCTGGCCGTCATCACGGAACTGAACGGCTGGGACGCCTTCAGCCCCGGCCATCTGGACCAGCACCTCTGGCCCTTCTATCAAAAGGAACTGGCCGCGGGCAGCCTGACCCGCGAACAGGCCAAGGAACTGCTGGAGTGCTTCTTCATCAAGTTCAACAACCACACCGCGCCGGCCAAACAGGGAGTTACCGCGGCCGAAAGCGGAACGCTGACAGACTTCGCCAACATCAACCTGGCCGGGGTGACCCGCGACGGCGCCGACGGCTCGAACGAGCTCACCCATCTGCTGCTCGAAATCGTCGACGAGATGCACCTGCTGCAGCCATCGAGCAATATGCAGGTTTCGCGAAGGACCCCGGATAACGTTTTGAAACACGCACTGCGGGTCATTCGCAAGGGTTACGGCTTTCCGTCCCTCTTCAATGCCGATGCGGTGGTAGAAGAGCAGTTGCGCCAGGGCAAGACCCTGGAAGACGCACGCGAAGGCGGCTGCTCCGGCTGTGTGGAGGTGGGAGCCTTCGGCAAGGAAGCCTACATCCTTACCGGGTACTTCAACCTGGTGAAGATGCTGGAACTGGCCCTGCACCAGGGGCTCGACCCGCGCACCGGCAAGCAGACGGGCGCACGCACGCAGTCCCCCGCGGAGTTTCGCACCTTTGACGACCTGTTCGCCGCGCTTCAAGCGCAGGTGCGCCATGTGCTCGATATCAAGGTCCGCGGCAATCAGTTGATCGAGCGCCTCTACGCCACCCGCATGCCCCACACCTTCCTCTCGGTCATCACCGACGACTGCATCGCCCGCGGCAAGGATTACAACGCCGGCGGAGCGCGTTATAACAACACCTTTATCCAGGCCGTAGGCATCGGCAGCATCACAGACAGCCTCTCCGCGCTCAAGGAGCTTGTCTTCGACAAGAACGAGTTATCCCTTCCCGAGTTCATCCGGATACTCGACAGCGATTTCGACGGCGCGGAAACCCTGCGTCAGCGGCTGGTGAACAAGACCCACAAGTACGGCAACGACGACGACTTTGCCGACGAGATCATGACGCGCACATTCCGCATGCTCTTCGCCGCCATCGACGGCCGCCCCAACACCAAGGGCGGCGTCTACCGCCTGGAGATGCTGCCCACCACCAGTCACGTCTACTTCGGCGAGGTCTGCCTGGCCTCGGCCGACGGCCGCCGCAGGGGACAGCCGCTTTCAGAAGGCATCAGTCCGGTGCAGGGCGCTGACCGGCAGGGGCCGACCGCCGTGCTGAAGTCGGCCGCCAAGATGGACCACGTAAAGACCGGCGGGACCCTGCTGAACATGAAGTTCTCGCCCAGCCTGCTCGAAGGGGAAGCCGGAATCGACCATCTGTATAGCTTGGTGCGCTCCTATTTCAAGCTCGACGGCCACCACATGCAATTCAACGTGGTGAACGCGGCCACGCTCAGGGAGGCGCAGGCCCAGCCCGACCAATACCGCGACCTCATCGTTCGCGTGGCCGGCTACAGTGACTATTTCTGCGATCTCTCCCAGGCGTTGCAGGAGGAGATCATCCAGCGCACCGAGCACACATCGTTTTAGACCGGTTCCAGAATTCTCGTGCCCTTGCTGGCATCGTGCAAGGTGGCATTTTCTTGAGGAAAATGTTACTTGAGTCCATCGCTTCCGGGGTACAGCTATTCTGGAACCTGCATAACCTCGGCATCTTCGCGCTCTAACATGACGCCCTCGCAAGACCCTCCAAAGCCCGGCGTTCAACCAAGCGGCAGTGACCCGCCAGCGCAGTCAGCCGCTTCTTGAACGGGCAATGCAGGTCCTCAAATCCAGCACACGGCCGACTCGTCAGGCGGCCGCATGATTCAGACAGAATGAGAGCAGCGAAAGCGGGGGAGGCAAGGTGTCGCCGCATCCCATCAAAACACACGGCGCGTACGGGGCTCGGAGGCGGCCTGGAATGACAAGTACGCTTGACTAGAGCGGTTCCAGAATAGGTGTGCCCTGGCTGAGATTGTGCAAGGTCGCCGCTCCCTGATGGTCGCGTCGACTTGAGAGCATTGCTCTCGGGGTATAGCTATTCTGGAACAGCTATAAACACAGTTTCTGTACGAACCGGGGGGAGGCCGGGGTATAAACCGGGTGCATCCCTGACGTTTTTGCATCGAGATGGCGTTCCGCGTGGGGGTCATGATTCCATTGTCCGGCGAAGCGGTCGAATTACCGGCAGGTGTCGATCGGATAGGACTTACGGCACGGACGAAAACCAGGGATGAAAAGGCGAATCCTGGTTCGTGCCTTCCCAGGTATCAGAATCGAGCCCCCGCGGGAACGGGAGACCTGAGTCGCCAGGAGCGTCCGTCCACTCCCGGGCTTCCCTGAAACGCAAGACGGCCCGCCGAAGCGGGCCATCCAAAGCTGCTGCCGGGCAGCGCCCTTACGTATTCACGTCCCGCGCCTCGCCCAGGATCAGCTTCAGCGTCATTTGCCGCCGTCCGCGGAAGATGGTCACGATGATCGTGTCGCCGGCCTGGTGCTTGTCCATGATGCCGTTGATATCCTGCGGCTCCTGCACCTGCTGGTTGTCGATGGCCACAATCAGGTCGCCGCCGAGCATGATCGGCGTGTTGCCCACGTAGGCCTGCTGGTTGCCGCCGTGCAGCCCCGCCCGCTCCGCCGCGCCACCGGGGATCACCTTCTGGATCAGCACGCCGTAGTTGGAGGCCAGGCCCATCTGCTCGGCCAGGTCCGGCCCGATGGCGTAGGTGACAATGCCCAGCGACGGCCGCTTGACCCGCCCGTAGCGCGTCAGGTCGGCCAGCACCGCCTTGGCCGTGTTGATGGGGATGGCGAAGCCGATGCCCGAACTCTGGTCGGCGCCGTTCGAGGCGATCATGGTGTTGATCCCGATCACCTCTCCGCGCGAGTTCAGCAGCGGCCCGCCCGAGTTGCCCGGGTTGATGGCCGCGTCGGTCTGGATGGCGTCCTCGATCGGCGCGCCGTCCGCGTTCTTGATCGACCGGATCGAGCTGATGATGCCGCGCGTCATGGTGCCGTTCAGGCCGAAGGGATTGCCGATGGCGTAGACCTTCTGGCCCACGTTCAACTCCGTGGAGTCGGCCAGCGTCACCGGCTGCAGGTTGGGCGCGTCGATCTGCAGCAGCGCCAGGTCGTGCATGCGGTCCGTGCCCACCACCTTGGCCTTGTACGGGGCGTGCTTGTTGTTCAGCTTCACCTCGATGCCGCGGTTGGCGCCCTCGATCACGTGGTAGTTGGTCAGCACGTGGCCTTCCTTGTCGAGGATGAAGCCCGAGCCCTGCCCCTGCTGCGGCACCGTGCCGTAGAAGAAGTTGAAGACAAGCGTGGTGGAAGTGATGTTCACCACCGAAGGCGACACCCGCTTGTAGACGGCGATGTTGTTCTGCTCCTCGGCGTCGTAGGCCGGGGCAGCTTCCGCCTCGGTCAGGTGCAGCGGCGAGGCCGCGTCCGCGGTGTGGAAGAGCGAAAAACGCCCCAGCCCGGCGGGCAGGTGCGTGGTGAGGAACCAGAACCCTCCCACCAGCAGAACAATGAGTACGAACCGGCGCAGTTTCATGGCGCGTGAACTCCGTAAGTCTTCTATCACAAGGTACGGCTGCGCCGCGCCCCGGTTCCGCGGGGAAGAGGCGCGGCTGCCACTTCTTATTCTAAAGACTCGCGGGTGAGGATTTTGTTGCTCTCGGCGCGGAGCTTCTGCCAGAGCTCGGCGGTCTGCGTGTGCAGGCTGGCGAGGTCCCCAATGTTCTCCAGCACATAGTCGGCCCTGGCCGCCTTCAGCGCGTCGGGAATCTGGTGCTTGAGCCGGGTGCGCGCCTCCTGCTCGGCCGCCGCGCGGCCGGCCAGCTCCGGCGAGATGCGGGCGGCGTAGCGGGCAATCTTCACCTCGTCCGGCGCGGTCACCACCACCACCCGGTCGATCCGCCGCCGCCAGTCGGCCAGCACCGTCTCCCGCTCGCCGCGTGCCCGGGCGTCGCGCTCCACCTCGAAGATCAGCGCCGACTCCACCACCGCCACCGCCGCCGGATTGCGCCGGAAGACCCCCTGCATCCACTCCTGCTGCGCGCGGATCACCGCCGGATGCACAATGGCGTTCAACTCGTTGAGCCGCCCACCCTCGAAGGCCAGCCGTGCCAGCCGCGCCCGGTCCAGCCGCCCAGCCGCTGTCACCACCTCCGGCCCGAAGACCCGTGCAATCTCGCCAAAGACCCCCTGCCCCGGCTCCATCAGCGCCCGCCCCAGCTCGTCCGCCTCGACGACCTCCGCCCCCAGCCCCCGCAGCCACGCGGCCACGGTGCTCTTGCCCGAGCCGAGAGAGCCGGTCAGTCCAACACGCAACATGGAGGCAGACATCCTTTCCCGGCCAGGCGGCGAACCCCCGGAAGGCAATCGAACCACTGGATTGGAGTATAGGGGATCGTTCGGTTCTGGCGTAAGATGAGAGCAAATCGGCGGCAGGGGTGGGCGATGACTGGACTGAATCCGCGCATTACGGTCGAGGCGGGCAAGATGGGCGGCAAGCCCTGCATCCGCGGCCTGCGCTTCACCGTCTACGATCTGGCATCCTACCTCGCCTCCGGCATGACCGAGGACGAAATCCTGCGCGAGTTCCCGAACCTGGAAAAGGACGATTTCCAGGCCGTCTACGAGTTCTTCGCCAGCATTCCTGAAAGGATCGCGGTCCTTGAAGCTTCTCGTTGACGAGAACCTCCCGCCCCGGCTCGTCCACGATCTCGCCGATATGTTTCCGGGTTTAGGAGGGCTATGACAGGGAAGAAGAAGGCTCAGACGCATCTCTTCATCGATACAAACGTTCTTCTTGGCTTCTTTGCTTTTGCCCAGGATGACATAAAGGAGCTCGAGAAGCTTGTGAGCTTGATTGAGGCGGGCCATGTCAAGCTGTATCTCACGCAACAGGTAGTTGATGAATTCTATAGAAATCGAGAGGTAAAGCTGTCTGAATCAATAACTAACTTTCATCCACTTCAGAAGGGCGGCTGCCCCAAGTTCATGCATAGCCTGGACGAATATAAAGATTACAAGACGTCGCTTTCTGAATTTGAAAAGGCGTTCAATGTACTTACTAAACGCGCAAAGGAGTCGGCCAACAGTCGCACGCTCTTGGCCGATGCCCTTTTTGAAAGGCTGGTGGGCGTTGCAGGTGTAACTAAAGCAAAGGACGAGGCATACGAGAGCGCGGTCAGACGCTCGAATCTAGGCAACCCTCCTGGAAAGAGCGGTTCTATCGGTGACGGATTAAACTGGGAGGTTCTTCTAAACGAGGCTAGTGGTGGGGTTGACCTGCACTTGATCTCCAAGGACGGTGATTACGCCTCAAAGCTAAATCCTAAGGAGGCGAGGGGCTTCCTGATCGATGAATGGAAGACAATGAAGCGCGGCAGCCTCTACTTGTACGAGTATATTGGTCAGTTTTTTGAGCGCAACTACCCCGGAGACAATTTCCTACTTCAAGCAGAGAAACGTGAGGCAATTGAACGGCTCATTAAGAGCGGAAATTTCGCCAATACACATTCCGCGATAGAAGTAATCAGCCGATATATACCCCTTTTAACAGGTGAAGAGGCCGAAGAGGTAATTCAAGGCTGCTTGTCGAATTCTCAAATAGCGTGGATTGTGAGCGACGCAGACGTTGAGTCATTTTTAATAGCGATGCTGGAAAGGCATGGAGGATTACTTTCCGTGTCCCTGCGTACGCGTTTGAAAGAGGCGTTGGGAATACAAGATGCTGTCGAACCGTCGGAGCCAGTCTTTTCTGCAGAAGACATCGACGATTCGGATGTTCCGTTTTGATCTTGATGGGGTTTCACGTCAGCCTGTTTAGAGGTCGGCGGGCGGCCTTGGGTCCGACCGACCCCAGAGCTAGCGCTCCTGGCCTCAAAATCGAGACCGGGGTACCCAAGGCCTGTCGCCGGGGGAGGACTCCGAGATATGGGCCACCCGGCGCTCATGGGGAGACTTGACCGGATTAGACGTCGCCCTGCTCGATTCTGCAATCGCAACACAGGTATTGACCACCACAGCGGGGGCAGCGTTCCATATCGCAGCCATCCAAATGGATCTCCCCCTTAATAACTCCGCAGTCGTGACAGGGACGTGTTACCACCTGCGCCCACATCACTTTGTATTCCTCTGGCGCGTTCTTCGAAATTGGCTCCTTACCATAACGAATCCGCCTATACTTCTTGCCGGAGAGTAGAACCGTCTTTTCGTCCTGCGCTCTCCAATAGTCGTCAAGCCACTGGAAGACGTTGTATATTTCTTGGGCAATTTCAACGATCTCTGAGTCTGGTATCAGGCGTTCTAAGCGGTGTAGACCTCTTGTTCTTAAAGAATGAACACGTTTGAAGAGCTTCCTCACCTCTCGGGTTCGTAGCAGGTTTTTATTACCGCACATGTCGACCAGCCTGTCGAATCTTTGGCTCGGCTTTCCTTTAGGGTGCTCAAGCTGTAGCAGCATGAATTCCTCAAGGAGATCGTCCAGGTCCCGGATGAATTCATAAGTTGTGACCATTTTCAGCTGCAGTTTCTGGAATAGAATCTCGAATCTTTGCGCCGTGCCTTCTAGAAATGCCCCGCCTGCCCAGTCCGGGATACCATCGAGCAAGTGCTTTTGGATTTGTACAGGGTAAGCAACGTCGTACTGAGACGTCAATAAGCCTTCCATGATTGGCTTTACAATCATGCGTGCCACATTTCTTCTATTTGGAACACCGCATAGATAGTAATACAGACCATGTTGGAAAGTGATTTCTTGAAGAAATGCATCCAGGCCTGCGGAATCCTTTGCTGGAATGGACAGCTTGAAGGTCCCAGGTTTATCGACCGCGATGCTGAGCGTGACAGCGTGCTTCCGGGCGGCGACCCGCAAAAACCTGAAGAACCTGCCGGCGTCCTCATATATATAGCTAGGAGGTGTGAGCGTCAGTTCAATTCCAGGCAGTGACATGACGTTCCAAGTCTACATCCAGCCGTTTCCATTTCGCAGCTACTTTCTTCTTCCTATGGAATGCACATGGCTTGTATCGAAAAGCCGCCTAGCGGACAGTCAAACCGCCGCCGCTGGGGCGCGGCAGTGGTTCGCGCGGCTGCGGGTCCAGTCGACTCGACGCGTCACAGCCCCCGGCGCATCCTGGCCGCGCGGACGGTGTTGGCCATCAGCATCGCGATGGTCAGCAGGCCGACGCCGCCGGGGACGGGGGTGTAGGCCGAGGCCAACTCGAAGGCTGCCGGGTCGACGTCGCCGACAATCACCGAGCCGCGCCTGGCGAAGGCCGCCTCGCGTTTTTCGTTGCCCTTGAAGAATCGGTCGAAGGTGGCAAGATCCCCGATCCGATTGATGCCCACATCCACGATGACCGCGCCGGGCGTCACCATCTCCGGCCCGATGAAACCGGGGCGGCCGATGGCGGCGACCAGAATCTCGGCCTGGCGGGTAATTGCCGGCAGGTCGCGGGTCTTCGAGTGGCAGATCGTCACGGTGGCGTTCTGGTGCAGCAGCAGCATGGCCGCGGGCTTGCCCACAATGTCCGAGCGGCCCACCACGACGGCGTGCTTGCCGGCCATGGGAATCTGGCTGCGCTTGAGGATCTCGATGATCCCGGCTGGCGTGCAGGGCGCCAGAGCCGGCCTGCCGGCCATCAGGCGCCCAGCGCTCACCGGGTGGAAGCCGTCCACGTCCTTGGCCGGGTCGATCGCGTCCAGCAGCGCCTTCGCGTCCACGTGCGAGGGCAGCGGCAACTGCACCAGAATTCCGTCCACATCGTCGCGCGCGTTCAGCGCGTGGACCACGTCGAGCAGCTCCTCGGTGGTCACCGTGGCCGGCGGGGTAATCATCTCGGAGTAGAGGCCGAGATCGGCGCAGGCAGCCACCTTGTTGCGCACGTAAATCTGCGAGGCCGGAACCTCGCCCACCAGCACAGCGGCCAGTCCGGGGCGGATGCCGCGGGCGGCGAGCGCGCGCACCTCCGCGGCCACTTCCTGCTTGATTTCGGCGGCAATCCGCGCTCCGTCCAGTACGGTTGGCATCGTGCTCTCCCGAATCCCATCCTATCGCTTCGGAGCGCATGGGGCGCGGCGTGCGGCCCCGCTCGGGTTGGGGCTGCGTCACAGGTTCATGTGATTTGTCTCACATACAGCCGTTGTTCGAGGACCCGAAGGTAAGACCCACGCGCGGGATGATCCAGATCACACTCGATCCGTCCGCTCGGCCTCCCGGCTCTGCCGCGGTGGAGGGGGCTTCATGAACGTCTTGAAAGACGCCGGGCATCTCTTCCGGTTCGCGGGGCTCTTCGTCCTCGCCTTCCTCATCTTCCTGGTGGTTCGCCATTTTGTTGTGCCCAAGAGCTTCGGCCAGTACGGGCATTACCGCGCTGCCGCCATCGGCGAGATCGGCGCCCGCGGGGTCAAGTTCGCCGGCCACGAGACCTGCGAGAGCTGCCACGTGGACGTGGCCGACACCAAGGCCAAGGGCAAGCACGCGCACGTCAACTGCGAGGCCTGTCACGGCGCGCAGGCGCAGCACGCCTCGGCCGACGACCCCTCGACGGCGAAGCCGCCGCTGCCCGATCCGGCTGTTCTCTGCGTGCGCTGCCACACCGCCAGCGCGGCCAAGCCGAAGACCTTTCCGCAGATCGTACCCGGCGACCACATGAACGGCGGGGCTTGCAAGGAGTGCCACAAGGCTCACTCGCCGGGCATGGATGCCGAGCCGGCCCCCGGAGGTGCGAAATGATTCTCTCCCGGCGTCATCTCATTGTTCTTCTGCCCGCGGCGGCGGTGGCCTGGCAGCACGTGCTGGCTGGCAGCCCTGAAACCGCGCCCAACTACTCGATGACCGGCCACTGGTGGGGACTGCTGCTCGATATCCCCAAGTGCATCGGCTGCGGCAACTGCGTGCGCGCCTGCCAGACCGAGAACGACGTGCCCGACGGCTACTTCCGCACCTGGGTGGAGCGCTATCACATCAAGGATTGGCAAGCGGGCGTCGGCGAGCGAGTCAACGGCCAACTCATCATGGCCAACCCGCTGACCGAGCCGGAAGTGATCTCGCCCGACGGCGGCAAGGAGGGCTTTCCCGTCGCCACCGACGAGAGCGGCAAGTACTTCTTCGTACCCAAGATGTGCAACCACTGCACGGACTCGCCCTGTACGCAGGTCTGCCCGGTGGGCGCCACCTTCGTCAGCCCCGACGGCGTGGTGCTGGTGGACCAGACCTACTGCCTGGGCTGCGCCTACTGCGTGCAGGCGTGCCCCTACGGCTGCCGCTACATCCACCCCAAAAAGGAGGTAGCGGACAAGTGCACTCTCTGCTACCACCGCATTACCAAGGGCCTGACCACGGCCTGCTGCGAGGCCTGCCCCACCGGCGCCCGTCAGTTAGTCGATCTCAAGAACCCCAGGGACCCGATCCACGAATTCCTGCGCACGCACAGCGTGCAGGTGCTCAAGCCGCAGATGGCCACCGGCTCCAAGGCGTTCTACAACGGGCTGGACGGGTCGGTGCGGTGAAAGACAGCTTTCAGCTATTAGCTTTTAGCTATTAGCTCGATCGCGCCGGTCCGGGCAATTCGCGGCCGGGCGGGAATTGGCGGCAACCGGAGAGACGCGGGCGGCGTGCAACGGCAAGACAAAAAGCTGAAAGCTAGAAGCTAATAGCTAAAAGCTAAAAGCTGACAGCCCAAGAAGAGGTTCTATGAACGGCGTCGAAGGTTTCATGTATCCCAACGAGTACGGTTTGCAGTGGAGCGTGCTGATCGTTCTCTATCCCTTCATCACCGGCCTGGTGGCGGGCGCTTTCATCCTCGCCTCGCTGGAGCGTGTCTTCCGCGTGGAAGCGGTCAAGCCCACTTACCGGCTGGCGCTGCTGACGGCGCTCTCGTTTCTGCTGGTGGCGCCGCTGCCGCTGCAGCTTCACCTGGGTCACCCCGAGCGCTCGCCGGAGATGTACTTCACGCCCCACTCCACCTCGGCCATGGCCATGTTCGGCTACGTCTATCTCTGGTATCTGATGGCCGTCCTGGTGCTGGAAATCTGGCTCGACTACCGCAAGGAGATCGTGCTCATGCACCAGAGGTCGAAGGGTATCCTGCGCTTCATCTATGGGGTGATGACGCTCGGCTCGTCGAACATCAGTGAGCGCTCGCTGGCCATCGACGACCGCGTCGGTTGGATCGTCACCATCGTCGGCATCCCCTCGGCCTTCATGCTGCACGGCTACGTCGGCTTCATCTTCGGCTCCATCAAGGCCAACCCATGGTGGTCCTCGCCGCTGATGCCCATCGTCTTCATCTTCTCCGCCATGGTCTCTGGCATCGCCGGCGTCATGCTGCTCTACATGGCCATCACCAAGCTGCGCAAGCAGCAGATCGACGTCCGCTGCGTCGACACCATCGCCATGTACCTCTTCTACATCTTCATCATCGACTTCAGTCTGGAGATGCTCGACCTGGTGCATCGCATCTACGAGGCCGACGAGAGCTTCCGCAGCCTCAACTTCCTGGTCCACACCCAGCTCTTCATTCCGCACATCGTCATCCAGATCCTGATGGGGACGCTTACGCCCATCGTTCTGCTGGGCATCACGCAATTGGTCAAGCTGCCCGAACTGGCGCGGAAGCGGATCTACACCATCGCCGGATGCCTGACAATGATTGGCATCTTCGCCATGCGCTGGAACGTGGTCATCGGCGGCCAGCTCTTCTCCAAGAGCTTCCTCGGCTACACCACTTACAAGATGGGGCTGGTCTCGAAGGAAGGCCTGCTCATGGCCGTGGCGCTCTCCATTCTGCCGCTCGTCTTCCTCTGGGCGCTGGTCAAGCTGCTGCCACCCTGGGACGGCCACACGGCCCACGCTCCGGCGCCGGGCGACTGAACAAGCTGCGAAAAAAAGAAAGGCAGGAACTGCAAGGTAACCAAGGCACGAATTGAAGGGTACGGGCTTTAGCCCGTACATATGAGGCCAATCTAACCATGTGGCTTTAGCCACCGAGGGAACGGGAAGCCGGACCAGACTGCCAGATTTGGAGTTTCTCCGCAGCCTGCCAAGCCGGCTCGAAAACGAAAACTCCGCCATGGGGGATTCGAATGAGCGATCTTCCCGCCACACTGGAGCAACTCGCCGAGCGCCTCGCGCAACTCGAACGCCGGGTCGCTGTCCTTGAAAGCGCCGGCGCCCCCGCGCCGGCGCCCGTGGTCCTCGCCGCGCAGATCCCGGACGAAGGCCTCTCCCTGGCGCAGGCTGGAGGCACCTTCGCCGTCCTGGGCAAGGCCATGCTCGGCATTGCCGGCGCTTACGTGCTGCGCGCCGTGGCCGAGAGCGGCGTGCTGCCCCAGCTCACCATGGCCGCGCTGGCAATCGTCTACGCGCTGCTCTGGCTCGTAGCCGCCGCGCGCACCCGTCCGCAGGCCTGGGCCGCCAGCGCCATCTACGCCTCCACCAGCGGCCTCATCCTGGCGCCCATGCTCTGGGAGCTGACTCTGAGCTTCCGCGTGCTGTCGCCCTGGGCCGCCGGCGTGATCCTGGCCGGTTACGCCCTGGCCGCCTGCGCGCTTGGCTGGAAGCGCAATCTGCCTGCTGTTTTCTGGGTTGCCAACGTCACCGCGGCAGCCGGTTCGCTGGCGCTGCTGGTGGCCACGCGCCAGCCCGAGCCCTTTGT
>JBAVMZ010000236.1:0-12289 GCA_049690595.1 Occallatibacter sp.
GGAGTGGGTCGCCGCCGAAGCGCGCGCCGCCGGCTACGAAGAACTGCTGGGCGACACCATGCCCGTCATGCGCCAGGCCCTCGCCCTTTACGAGCAGATGGGCTTCAAGCGCGTCGCCCCTTACGCCGGCCAGGACCCGTCCACCATCGTCTGCATCCGCCTGGCTCTCTAGGGTCGCGCCGCCCACTGGTGACCCTACGCGCTTGCGCTGTACATTGGAAGCGTGCCGGACGACAAACTCATCCTCATCACGCTGCTGGTCAAGCTCGGCGTGGCCGCCGCGGTCGCCAGCGCCCTGGCCCGTTCCCGCACCTTCCAGCAGTTGCTTTTTGCCGAACACCGGCGCCACCGCCAGACCGCCGCCATGCTGGCCTTCTTCCTGGTGCCGCTGACCCTCGGTGTCTGGGTGCGCACCACGGTGCCCAACTTCCTGGCCGCCGACATCTCCTTTGAGACCGTCATTCTCCTCGGTCTGCTGGTCGGCCCCGGCTGGGCCATGCTGGGCGGGGCCGTGCTCGCCATTCCCGCCCTCTGGCACCACGAGTACCTGGCGCTGCCCTTCAACGTTGCGCTGGGTCTGGCCGCCGGCATGTTCGGCCGCTTTGTCGAAACCGAAGAAATCTGGTCCTTTACCCCGCTGGTCGATCTGAGCCTCTACCGCTGGGTTCGCCGCAACCTGCGCAAGCCGCGCATCGACCGCCAGATCCTGATGCTCTTCCTCATTGCCGGCCTGGAGATGGTGCGCGAGTGGATTGCCCGCACCGTTCCCCGCTCGGGCCCGCGCCGCCTCTTTGCGCTCAATGCCGGCAACCTGGGCTTGCAGGCAATGGCCTGGCTCTGCGCGCCCATGGTGGTTGGCATCGCCCTCAAGGTCTGGAACGCCCTGCGCATCGAGCTCAAGCTCGAGGAGCAGAAGCGCCTCCTGCTCGAAGCCCGCTTCGACGCCCTCCAGCGCCAGATCAACCCCCACTTCCTCTTCAACACGCTGAACTCCATCGCCTCGCTCGTCCGCTCGAAGCCCGAAATGGCGCGCGAGATGACCGTCAAGCTGGCAAACATCCTCCGCGCGCTGCTCAAGGACCACGACAGCTTCGTCCCCCTGAGCGAGGAGCTCAAATTCACTGACGATTACCTCGACATCGAGGTCGTCCGCTTCGGCCGCGACAAGCTGCGCGTCACCAAAGAAATCGACCCGCGCACCCTCTCCGTGCTCGTCCCCTCGATCCTTCTCCAGCCGCTGATAGAAAACAGCATCAAGCACGGACTGGAGCCGCGCCTCCAGGGCGGCACGATCACCGTGCGCAGCCGCCTGGAGGGCGACCGGGTGCGCATCGAGGTGGCCGACGACGGCGTTGGCATGGGCAACCGGCCGGCCGGGGCGCTGAGCCGCGCCGGGGCGGGGATCGGGATGAAGAACGTGCAGGAGCGCCTGGAAGTCCTCTACGGCCCCGACGCCCGCTTTGAGGTGGTCAGCAGCCCGGGACGGGGGACGCTGGTTACGATCGAGATACCTGCCGGGCGGGCGGGGATGGGGTAAACGGTCCTACGGCCGGGGACGATTGCTAGCGGCTTGCTGTCGAGCGCCGCCGGAGGAGCCGCAGGAGCCCCGGAAGAACTTCGCGGCCACCAGGTCGCTCGCCTCTTCCCAGCCTAGCCGCCCGTCGTAGTCCCAGCGCGCCGGCAGCGCGAAAACGAAGCGGCTGTTGCGGGCAATCTCCGAGGGTCCGATCGGCGCCGCGCTGAAACTATACTCGTGGTCCCGACTGTTGGCACGCTGCCACTGCGCAACCGTAAAGACCATGATCGGGATGTCTTCGCGCGGCGCGTCCTCGGTCCAGCCGGGATGACGAACGACGAGTTCCGGTCCGCTCATCGTTTTCCCTGTGGTCATCTCGGCGCCGCTCCACTCGCCGGTCTTGAGCGCGTAGCCAGCCCAGCTTCCGGGCAGCGTAAAGCAGAAACCGTACTGCCGGCTTTTCAAGTCCACGTGCGTGGGCCAGCCGCTGAGCGCCAGCACGGCGTAGCCGGTGGCGGCGTCGCTCATGAACCGGCCCACATCGGAGTTCGGGTCGCGGTTCTTGTTCAGCGACCAGGCCGGCCAGGCGCCGGTGGATTTATCCTGGTTGGCCTCAAGCCAGGCCACGCCGCGGCGGATGTGCTCTTCGGCTTGCGGGTCGATCTTCGGAGCCCGGTCGACGGCTTCTTCGAGGACCAGCACGAGCAACCCGGTCGCATAGCCGTCCGAGCGGTACTCGATCGGCGTTTCATCCATCCGCTTCCACTCCCCGAGACCTGCCAGGCTCCAGCCTCCGTCCGGCTTCTGCAAGGTGTAAAGCAGGCCGAGCAGGGCATCGCGCTGGGTGGCTGTCAGCAGATCGGGGAACCAGGCGCTGGCCCAGAGAGCGACAACTTTGTTGAGCAGCGGCTGGTCGGCGTAGTGGCTGCGCAGGTAGCCGGTGAGCGCTTCGAGATGCGGCCGGACTTCGGCCTCCGTGCGGTAGCGCTCTGGGGCCTTACCGGCGGCGACAGCCATCAGCGCGGCGCCGTGGTACTCGCTCTCGGGCGACTCCCAAGGGGTGTAGGCGAAGTTCTGCCAGACCCATGCGCCGGCGGTGGGGCCGTCTTTCGATTGCAGCGCCCAGGCATTGCGAAAGGCCGTGCGGGTGGTCTCGCTCAACGCGCCGTCCCTGGCGTCGTAGCTCGAAAGGAGGATGGCGTTCAGCACCGCCTCGGCGTTGCGCGACTCGATGTCCTTGCCCTTGCCGTATTTCGCGTCGGGATAGAAGGGTTCGACCTGGTCCCACATCTGGACGCGCTTGCGGATGCTGGCCAGCATGGCCTGCTCCTCGTGGATCTCCGGCGAGCCGTAGAGCGCGTGGCGGAGCACCGGCCGGGCCAGGCCATAGGGCAACTGCGTGTGGCAGGAGATGCAGAGGGTTCCGTGGTCCTTCCGCGCCCGGTCCCAGCTCTGCCACCAGCTTTCGCGGCTGTCGAGGTAGCGCGCCGCGGCGGCCCGGTCCCAGCCCTGGGCCGCGGCAGGGGCTTTCTTCTCCGGGGCCTGGGCAACGGCCGGGCGTAAACCGCCGCTCATCGCGGTCAGCGCCGCTGCGAGCACCAGCCCGGCCCAGGCATCCATCCGCCCTGCAACTCGCCTCATGCCATCAGCCTCCGGGAAGGGAACTGCCGCCTGACAGCCGCGGTCATCCCCCGGCCGCACTGCCAGCCTTTCCAGCAAGCATAAGCCAAGCCAGCCATCGCGCTGGTGGCGGCCGGTTTCCACACCTGAAAGAAGGCGCAAAAAAGTACTTGACACCAAACACTGTACGTGACACAGTATGTGCAGTACAGTGTACGAGGTACACCATGACCCTCGCGGACAACCTCCTTGAGAACCTCCGGCTTGAGCTCCGCCGCGGCTGCCTCACCCTCGCCGTCCTGGCCCAGCTCCGCCAGGAGCACTACGGCTACACCCTGCGCAAGTCCCTGGGCGAGCGCGGTCTGGCCATCGACGAAAGCACCCTCTACCCCCTCCTCCGCCGCCTGGAGGCCCAGGGGCTGCTCACCAGCCAGTGGCGCGAGGAGGACAAGCGCAACAAGCGCTTCTACCGCCTCTCACCCGACGGCGAGCGCCTCTTCACCCAGCTTCTCGACGAGTGGCAGGCCATCAACGCATCCATCCACAACATCCTCTGAGGAAGGCAGGACCCCATGGAACTTCTCGATCGTTATCTTCAAGCCGTCCGCAAGCACCTGCCGTTCGACCGGCAGGACGACATCGTCGCCGAGCTCAAAGCCAACCTCGAAGCCCAGCTCGAAGACCGCGAAGCCGCACTCGGCCGTCCGCTCACCCGCGGCGAGGCCGAGGACTGGCTCCGCGAGATCGGTCCGCCCATGCAGGTGGCCTTCCGTTATCGCCGCCAGCAGTGGCTGATCGGCCCAGCCGTCTTTCCCATGTACCTTTACGTCCTGCGCCTCGGCGTCACCTGGTGGACGATCATCTACGCCATCGTCAGCGCGGTGCAGATTGCCCTGGCTCAGGACCGCGCCGGCGAGCTGGCCGGAGCGCTGCTGCGCCTGCCCGGGCTGCTCTTCTGGGTGCTGGCGTGGGTCACGGCCGTCTTTGCGGCCATCGAGTTTGCCGGCTCGCACTTGCCAAAGGTCGCTTCTGTTCTGGGAGGCGGCCGCGGAGCCGAATGGTCCCCCGCCGCTTTGCCCCCGGTGGAGACGAAGGCGGCGGGCGGCCGCAAGCCGCGCACCTTTGCCCAGGCTGTCGCCGAAGTCGTTTTCGGCTTCCTCGGCCTGATCTGGCTGCTGCTTGTTCCCGGTCATCCATACCTGCTCCTGGGTCCCGCGGCCGGCTACCTCAAAACGCTTCCCTTCACACCTGCCCCGGTCCTCTACCAGTTCTACTGGTGGGTGGTGGCGCTGGCCGCGGCGCAACTGGTCTGGCACGCGGTGGAGCTGGCGCTGGGAACCTGGCAGAGGCCGCGCAAGCTGCGAGAGACGATGACGCACCTGCTGGGGTTGGTCCCCCTGCTGCTGCTGTTCACTGCGCCGGGCCACCTCTATCTCGTCCTGCGCCAGACGGGAGCGGACCCGGCCTCGGCCGCCAACGTCGACGCCATCAACAAGTACATCTATCTGAGCGTCTCCGTGGTGTTTTTCCTCGTCGTGTTGCAGGTGGTGGCGGGGTTGGCGAGTCTGGGCCGCGATCTCTACCGCCGGCGCGCGGGGCAGGGAAAGTAGAGGCGCATTCCCCGCGCCCGCCGCCGGTTGTATCCTCGAAGGTTGGTGCGTTTCACGGTGCTGGATTCTGGGTCAAAGGGCTACGCGGCCGTTGTCATCGGCCTCCCGGTCTTCCTTTCCAGTCCGCGATTTGGGGGAGAGCGATGATGTTCCGCGGATGGATTTTGGGATGGGTGGTGCTGGGTTTGACCGCGCACGCAAGTGCGCAGAGCGCGGCGCCGCTGCTGCCGCCGGATGCGCGCTTCAAAGCCGATCTGCTGCTGGTGGTGGCGCACCCGGACGACGACGTTGTGGTGGGCGGTTACCTGGCCCGTCTGGCGCTGGACGAGCACAAGCGCGTGGCGGTGGTCTACTGCACGCGCGGCGACGGCGGCGGCAACAGCGTGGGCTGGGCGGCGGGGCTGGCGCTCGGCCAGGAGCGCGAACAGGAGGCACGGCGGGCGCTAGGCTCTCTGGGCATCGAAAACGTGTGGTTTCTGGACGGGGCGGATACTCCGGGGCAGGACCCATTGCGCTCGCTCGACCGCTGGGGCCATGGCAAGGCTCTGGAAGGCCTGGTGCGGTTGGTGCGGGTAACGCGGCCCGATGTGGTGCTCACCTGGCTGCCCGATTCGGTGGTCGGCGAAAACCATGGCGACCACCAGGCGGCGGGGGTGCTGGCTGTGGAGGCCTTCGACCTGGCCGGGGACGCGACGGCCTTCGCCGAGCAGGTTTCCCCGCCGCGCGACCGCACGGGCATGGCCAACCTGACCGAGGGCCTGGAGCCGTGGCAGCCCGCCAAACTCTACTTCTTCTCGGATGCATTCGAGGATTTCGGCCCCTACTGGCACGACCCGGCCGAAGCCTCGCCTTTCCGTCCGAACCTGATGGAGGGTCATGGGCCGAGCTACCCGACGACGGCGGTTTCCGGGGCGAGGCGGGAGTCGTATGCCCGGCTGACGGCCCGCATGCAGACTTTCTATGCCACTCAGGAGGGAGATCTGGGCGAGACGGCGCTGAAGAGCGGCGACCTGAAGCCGTGGGAGTATCCGGTGCGGCTGATCCTGGGCAAGTCGCTGGTGGGGGGAACGGTCGAGGGCGACGTCTTCGAGGGAATCGGGAAGGCGCCGGAGGGATCTGCGCGGGTGCGCGGCCAGAGGTCTGAGCCGTCAGCCGGCCTGAGGCTGGAGGTGGGCGACCCGTGGCGCTACTACGCGCGCTTTTGGCGGGCGCACAACCTGGAGCACCTGGCCGGGCTGATTCCCGTGCCGGAGATGGCGGCGAGCTACGGCGCGCGGCTGACGGTGCCGCTGGAGGCCTGCAACAGCTCGCGCGAGCCCGCGGTCGTGCAGGTTGCGGCGGAATTGCCCGCGGGATGGACCGACAAGACCCCGCCGCTCGGCTACCCGCTGGAGCCAGGCAGTTGCTACTCGGTGCAGGCACAGGTGGCGCCCCCGGCGGCCGGTAAGCCGGCCTGGGTGGAATTGCGCTTCAAGGCGACGGCGGGCACCAGGCCGGCCGGCGCGGTCGCGGTGCGGGTATGGGTGACGCCCGATGGGACCATGCCGCAGTAGCGTGCCCAGGTTCGCCTCCAGGGAACCTCCGATTAAGTCGAGGTCCTGAAGGGTACGGGCTTCAGCCCGTACGTTAAGTCCAGCAGAATGAATCGGGCTTTAGCCCCGGGGGGAATGGGATGCCCATTTTTCAGAGCTTCCCTAAAGAGAGAGCCGCGTGCGGTATTCTCAGGGGATGGTGCGCTTCACGGTGCTGGCGTCGGGGTCCAAGGGCAACGCCACGGTTGTCACCGGCGGACGCACCCGCATCCTGGTGGACGCGGGCCTGAGCTGCCGCGAGCTCTTCCGCCGCATGAAGCTGGCCGGCGAAGAGCCGGAGACCCTGGACGCCATCCTCATCACCCACGAGCACTCCGACCACATCGGCGGCCTGGCCGTGACCGCCCGCAAGCTGGGTATTCCGGTCTACTTTACCGAGGGCACGCACCGGGCCTGGATGCGCTGGCTCTCGCCACGCAAGCAGATGACCTACGCCCAGTGGCTGGAGCAGTGCCGCCGGCAGGCCGCCGCTCGCCAGGCCGAGGCCGACGCCCAGACCGAGGGCGAGCCCGACGACCCCGAGTCGACCGAACCGGCCCCTGACGGACCGGCGACTGCCGAGCCTGACCAGCCGGCCGCCGCCAAGGCGGATCCGGCCTGGCTGCCCGCCGTCGAGTTCTTCCGCGCCGGCGAGCCTTTTTCGATCGGCGACATCGCCGTGAGCCCCTTCACCGTTCCCCACGACGCCGCCGACCCGGTCGGCTTCGTCTTTGCTGCCGAAGGGCTGCGCCTGGCCGTGGCCACCGACCTCGGCTACCTGCCGCCCAACGTCAAGGCCCAGCTCAAGGGCGTCGATCTGCTGCTGCTCGAGTCCAACCACGATCTGGATATGCTTCGCGACGGACCCTATCCCTGGTCGGTCAAGCAGCGGGTCCTCTCCCGCGTCGGCCACCTTTCGAACGACGCAACCGCCGAGTTCCTGGCCCACGACTACGACGGCCAGGCGGCCTGGGTCATCCTGGCGCATCTTTCTGAAAGCAATAATCTTCCCGAGCTGGCCCGCCTCGCCGCCGAGCGCGCTTTGAGCAGTCGCGCCAGCCTGCTGGCCAACCGGCTCGCGCTCGCCGGTCAGCACGAACCCATTTCGCCTATTTACTTCTAGATAAAGTGGTTTAGAATGGGTGGGAGTACAGGCAACATTCGAGCAGGGAGACTGTGGGCGCGGGTTTTTTCCGCACTGTCATCGCCTTGACCAGGCGGAATGGGGGAGGAAGCCGTTGCACCGGTCCCGATGCAAAGCCGGCCGGTGACAGCGCATCCCACCCTCAGCCCTCTCTGTCGACGCCTGAGTCATGCCGCCCGTCGGCGCACAAGCAGTTCACTGCAGAGGGAGTCTAAATCAGCATGGCAAGAACCCGATGCAACGACCGAGTTGTGGGCTCCATCCTGGCAAGCTGGCGCTACGACATCTCCAGCATCTCCCCGGAGATGCGCAAGGACTACGAGCATCACTTCGCCGAGTGCCCCCATTGCAGCGCCCGGCAGAAGTTCCATCGCAGCCTCGACGTGACCCTCGCCATCCTCACCTCGCTGGCCGTCTTCTTCTTCCTCTTTGCCTTGGCTGTGCTCAAGCACATCAAGCCCGTGGAGCACCTGGCCTTCAACGTCTTCGGCCTCGATGTGGCCGATACCTACCACATGCTCTTCTCGGCCGGCACTGCCGGGCTCATCTTCTCGGTGATCCTGTTGGCGCTTGTGCTGATGGCCACGCCCGCCCCCAGCTACCTGGGCGGCATCGCCGCCGAGCGCGCCAGGAACCTGGAAGAGCGGCTGCCCGCTGCCATCAAGGCGCTGCGCCCGCGGTAGGATCCCAGGACTGCGCCGCACTTTCGACTGGATTCTCTGAGAGCAAACCTGCTGTGGGAAACCTGCGTGGAGTTGAGCTTTCGCGCCCGGCTGTGGGCCTCCCAGGGGGAATCGGGCTGGCACTTCCTTACCCTGCCCGGCCCTGTCTCCAGGGAAATTCGTGCAATTTGGAAAAGCCGCGAGAAGCCCGGGGGCTCGGTGCGCGTGCGGGCGATTCTGGGCTCGACCCGGTGGCGGACCTCGATCTTCTACGACACGAAAAGAGATGCCTACCTGCTGCCCGTCAAGGCAGCGGTCCGCGAGCGGGAGCGCGCAGGCGCCGGCGACGAGGTCGAGATCACGCTGATCGTGGACGATGCGTAGGGGACTGTGGTGAAAGTCAGGTTTTGATCGGGCACGACTTCACAGGCTGTGCAAAATCTCCACTGAAGCTGAGTTTTGAAAGGGCGCGGCTTCAGCCGTGCCTTCATGGGCCTTCGGCGCACCCAAGTGGATGAAAACGGCTGCCCGGCATCCGCCCCAGAGGGGCGGCGAGAGAATAGCCCAGGACGGAAGTCCTGGGGAGAAGTGGAAAGAGGCCCCAAGCCCCGTAGGAGCGTCCGATTCAGGCGCACAGAAACAAAAGGAGTCAACCC
This sequence comes from Occallatibacter sp., assembly GCA_049690595.1. GTDB lineage: Bacteria > Acidobacteriota > Terriglobia > Terriglobales > Acidobacteriaceae > Telmatobacter. Next base: position 8,780 of record JBAVMZ010000236.1, read on the forward strand.
GCGTTTTCGTCCGTGCCGCTAAGAGCCATAGAATCAGCCGGGCTTTAGCCAGCGAGGGACGGTTTACGGGAATTTTCGCCTTTCAATCCGGCGTTTTCCGCAGCCTCTTCAGTCGTGCCGATAAAGCCAACAAAATCATCTGGGCTTCGTCAGCCCCTGCGGTTGTCTTTGTTCGTGCGGCACGAAGAGAGTCAGGACACGACTTCAGTCGTGCCGCAAACCGCCGAAAATAGGGGGGCGGGCTTTGACCTGCATTTCTCACAGGTCAGCCTGCATCCAATTCCCCTCTCCCCGCGCACAATGGAGTGGAAGGCTCCTGCGGCAGCGCGGAGCGGCCCCGGAAGGGTCGATTCTGACGGACCCGCCCCCCCCCCACCCCGCACAGTAAGACAGTTAGACAGTAAGACAGTAAGACAGTGCGCCCTCAAAGCTCGCAGCCAGCCAGATGGGGTGCAAGTAGAAGAAAACAAAGGCCCGTACTCGGGATTGACTGAACCGCCGGGGACCGAATCTCCCCCCCCCCGGTGGCACTGTCTTCCTGTGATTCACAGTCAACTCGAATCTAAGTATCATGGAATCAATTGATTACGACTTTCCGCTGTTAACTCGTCCGTTAACAAAAACCCCGTTTTTTGGCATAAAAGGCCCCTTTTTTGACCGAAAACCCGCCCTGCTTTGCCCGGATTGCCCGCGCCGGAACCTGCTCGACACAAAAGCACAAGGCCGAAGCTGCTCTGCTTCGGCCTTGCACATTTCGGCAGATGGCTCGCCCGCGGAAGCGGACGAGGCGTCTACGCCAGCGGAATCCGCATGTCGCGCCCGCTCATCTCCTTGGGCAGCGGCAGGTTCAGCAGGCTCAGTATCGTCGGCGCAATGTCGCGCAGGCTGCCGTCGTTGCGCAGACGGAAGTGCTCTGCCTCCTCGGCCACGTAAACGAAGGGCACCGGGTTGGTGGTGTGCGCCGTGTGCGGCTCGCCGGTGATCGGGTCCACCATGGTCTCGCAGTTGCCGTGGTCGGCGGTCACGATCCAGATGGCGTTGCGCTCCTTCACCGCCTTGTAAATGCGCGTGAGCTGGAGGTCGACCGCCTCGACGGCCTGGATGGCCGCCGACAGAACGCCGGTGTGGCCCACCATGTCCGGATTGGCGAAGTTCGAAATGACCACGTCGAAGGTCGCGTCGAGCACGGCCTTCACGATCGAGTCGCCCACCGCCACCGAGCTCATCTCCGGCTGCAGGTCGTAGGTGGCCACCTTGGGAGAAGGCGTCATGATCCGCTCTTCGCCGGCAAACGGCTTCTCCCGGCCGCCGTTGAAGAAGAAGGTCACATGCGGATATTTCTCCGTCTCGGCCGTCCTCAGGTTGCGCATCGCGGCCTCGGCCAGCATATTGCCCAGCAGGTGGTCCATCGACTGCGGCGGGCTCACGATCGGCAGTTCGAACTTCTCGTCGTAACGCGTCATGCAGGTGTAGTGCAGGTTCTTCGGGATCTCCGACCGGGGAATCGTGGCGTCGAGCGACTCCCACTTGTCCAGGTCGCGGCCGCCGGCGGCGTTCAGCCCGCTCTCGCGGCAGAGCACACGGGTCACCTGCCGCGCGCGGTCGGCGCGGAAGTTGAAGTTCAGCACCGCGTCGTCGCTCTTGATAGTCGCAACGGGCTGCCCCTTCTCGTCCACGATCACCACCGGAATCACGAACTCGTCGGTGACGCCGGCGTTGTAGCTGGTGCGAATGGCTTCCACCGCGCTGGTGTTGGCGCCGCCCTCGGCCCGGCCCTTGACCATGGCGTCGAATGCCTTCAGTTGCCGCTCCCAGCGCTTGTCGCGGTCCATGGCGTAGTAGCGCCCGCTGACGGTGGCAATCTTGCCCACACCGTACTCGCGCATCTTCTGCTCCAGCTTCGCCACATAATCGATGCCCGAGGTCGGCGGCGTGTCGCGCCCGTCGAGATAGACGTGGACGAAGACCCGCTCGAGGCCGAACTCGCGCGCCGCGCGCAGAATGGCGTAGATGTGGTTCTCGTGCGAGTGGACGCCGCCGTCGGAGACAAGCCCGAGCAGGTGCAGCGAGCGGCCGCTCTGCGCCGCGTGCTCGAAAGAGGCCACAATCTGCTCGTTCTTCTTCAGCGTGTCGTCGGCCACCATCACGTCGATGCGCGTAATGTCCATCTGCACAATGCGCCCGGCGCCGATGTTCAGGTGACCCACCTCGCTATTGCCCATCTGCCCGGCCGGCAGGCCGACGAAACGCTCGCTGGCCTGGATCAGCGTGTGCGGATACGCCGCAAGCAGCGAATTATAGGTCGGCATCTTGGCCAGGGCGACGGCGTTGTTTTCTCGCTCGGGCCGGTAGCCGAATCCATCCAGAATAGTCAGAACCACGGGGCGCTTTGCCATAGTTGTTTACCTCGATTTCGCGCAGAATTCTCCGTATTCAGGATAAACCCCACGGTTGACCAGGGGATGTGACCCTGCCCACGCATTCACATGGAGATGCCGACTCAGGAGGCGCCTGCGGTTGGGTTCAGCCAGGACCCGCCCGCATTTCTCACAGCGTTTGGATCCATGAACGGCAATCGATTTCAGCGCCGGCCTTCCGGCCGGCTGTAGCGTGGGTCTCCTGACCCACGCTCCGTGATTCCAAGTGGGCACAAACGCATTGGAAATACAGCGAATGCCCAGCCGCGGGAAACCTGACTCCTTTCCCCGATCCATGCCCCCCGGCCCCTGAACTGCTAGCATCGTAGTGGAAACTCTCTTACGATGCCTCAAGATACCCTTGCCTCCGCGATCACGCCCCGCGTCCGTTTTGCCCCCTCGCCCACCGGCTTTCTCCACGTCGGCAGCGCGCGCACCTTCATCTTCAACTGGCTCTTTGCCCGCCACAATCACGGCACCATGGTGCTGCGCCTGGACGACACCGACGTCGAGCGCAACACCGAAGCCAGCGTCCAGTCCATCTTCGAGGGCCTGCGCTGGCTGGGCCTCGACTGGGACGAGGAATACAAGCAGTCCGAGCGCCTGGACCTGCATCGCCAGGCCGCCCAGGCCATCTTCGACCGCGGCCTCGCCTATCGCGATTTCACCCCCGCCCACGCCGGCGATGGCGACAACTCCTCCGCCCAGGGCGCCTGGCTCTTCAATCCCGGAATGCGCGAACTCTCCCGAGAAGAGTCCGACCGCCGCGCCGCCTCGGGTGAGCCCTTCGCCCTCCGATACCGCGTCCCCCGCGGTCTCGATCGCACGCTGCGCTTCACCGACGCCGTCTACGGGCCGCAGGCGAAGGCATCTGACGAGGTCGAGGACTTCGCCCTCCTCCGTTCCGACGGGATGCCCACCTACCACCTCGCCTCCTGCGTCGACGATGCCGATCTGCGCATCACCCACATCGTCCGCGGCCAGGACCACCTGACCAACACCTTCAAGCACCTGCTCATTTTCGAGGGCCTCGGCGCCGCCCCGCCCCAGTTCGCGCACCTGCCGCTGCTCGTCGCCCCCGACGGCGCCAAGC
>JBAVMZ010000237.1:0-3779 GCA_049690595.1 Occallatibacter sp.
CGCCGCAACAGCCGCAGCAGCCCGACCAGGCCAACCCGGATTCGGGCGGACCCGGCGCCGACACCGGCGTCATCGCCCTGCCCAAGAAGAAGGACAAGACCGAAGAGGCGCCGGCTCCGGCGCCCGCCGCGCCCAAGTTCAAGAATCCCGAGGGCGCCGCGAACTTCTCGCTGCGCGTCGAGGTGCCGGAAGTCACGGTGGACGTGGGCGTGTTACTCGAAAAGACCGGGCAGTTCGTGCCGGGTCTCAAGCCGGGCAACTTCCGCGTCTACGAGGACGGCGTGGTGCAGAAAGTGATCGGCTTCAAGCGGGTGGAGGCGCCCATCACGGCCCTGCTGCTGTGCGAGTTCGCCGCCACTAACTACAACTTCATCTATGACATGCGCAACGCCGCGTTCTCCTTTGCCGAGCAGCTCAGGCCGCAGGATTACGTGGCCATGATGACCTACGACATGCGCACGCAGATCGTGCTCGACTTCACCCAGGACAAACGCCAGCTCTTGCAGGCCGTCAACTCGATGCGCATCCCCGGTTTCAGCGAGCGCAACGTCTTCGACGCCCTCTACGAGGCCGAGGACCGGCTGACCCGCATCGAGGGGCGCAAGTACATCATCCTGATCGGCAGCGGCCGCGACACCTTCTCGCGCATCACCCTCGACAAGATCCTGCAGAAGGTGAAGAGCACGCCTGACGTGACCATCTTCACCGTCTCGACCGGCGGCGCGCTGCGCGCCATCACGGAGGGCCGCGGCGGCTGGAACTCGCAGATGCGCGACATGGACTACCTGCAGGCCGACAACGAGATGAAGACCTTTGCCAGCCTGACCGGCGGCCGGTCGTTCTTCCCCCGCTTCGTGGGAGAGATGCCTGACATCTTCGGCCAGATCAACCAGAACATCCGCGCGAAGTACCAGCTGGTCTATCACCCGTCCAACGCCAAGCAGGACGGCACCTACCGCAAGCTGCGCGTGGAACTGGTGGACGACGAAGGCCAGCCGCTGCGGATGCAGGACGAGAAACACAAGCAGCTGAAGTACGAGATCATCGCGCGCGAAGGCTACAAGGCGAAGCAGGAAGTGGAGTGAGGCAGGGGGCAGGGACCAGCTTTCAGCTTTCAGCTTTGCCCTGCGGGCGGGTGGGGCAAGCAGGGGTTGCTGAACCGGCCGCGAAGTCCGGGTGGCCCGTGTCCCCCGTTCTGTTCTTTAGGAACCTGGGAGAGCACGGACCATAGCATTGCGAATCTCCGCAGGGTGTGAACCGTTTAGCGGGGGCGCGCCGCGGCGATTTCGACCAACCGTGCGGCAATGCGCTCTGCCGCGCCGGGGTGGGCCTGTGTGCGGGCCTTCTCCGACATCTCGGCGAGCCTGGCGGGATCGCTGAGCAGGCCGGTGAGCGCGGCCTGCAACTGCTCCGGGGTATCCAGGTCCCGCTCGTCGAGCATCCGCGCCGCTCCGGCAGCCACCATCTCTTCGGCGTTGCGGCGCTGGTGATGGTCGGCGGCGGCGGCAAAGGGCACCAGCAAGGCGGGCTTTCCGGCCGCGGCCAGCTCGGCCACGGTGGAGGCGCCCGAGCGCGCCATCACCAGCGAGGCGCGGGCGAAGCGGGCCGGCATGTCGTTGAGAAACGGAACTACCTGCCAGCGGCCGGGGTCGGCGCCGCTCTCGCGGTAGGCCGCCTCGGTGCTCTCGGCGTGGCGCACACCGGCCTGGTGAAGAACGGTGAGACCGGGTACGGCCTCAAGCAGGGGCTTGACGATGCGCGGAAGGGCCTGGTTGAAGAGCCGCGCGCCCTGCGAGCCGCCGAAGACCAGCAGATGGGGTGGGCCGGAGGACGGCCGGAGGGAAAAGAACTCCGGCCGCACGGGCACGCCGGTGACCTCGGCATTGCGGAACCACTCGGCGGCGGCGGGGAAGTTGACCGCGGCTGCCTGCACGCGCTTGCCGATGAGGCGGTTGGCAAGGCCGGGCATGGCATTGGGCTCGAAGGCCATGGCCGGAATCTTCATCTGGAGGGCGGCGGCCATCCCCGGCCCGGAGGCGTAGCCGCCGACGCCGAGAACCGCCGAGGGGGCAAACTCACGCAGGATGCGGCGGCACTCGACGATGCTCCGGGGCAGGCGCGCCAGCGTGCGCAGGCGGGTGAGCAGCGAGACGTTCTTGAGCGGACCCACTTCGATCAGCCGCAGCCGGTAGCCGTACTCGGGCACCAGGCGAATCTCCATCCCGCGGGCGGTGCCGACAAAGAGCACCTCGGCCGAGTGGCGCTCGACGAGTTCGTGCGCGACAGCCAGAGCAGGGATGATATGACCGCCGGTTCCGCCGCCGACAATAAGGATCCGGAGTTGCGTCAAGCGCGTGCCTTTCCCCAAGACGATTGCAGAGAGAGCAACGAGTCGAACGGCGGCCGGTCTGACGCCGCGCCTGCCTGTAGGGAATTTTAACAAGACCAGCCTTGGGGCGGCTGTCCTGCCCGGATTCAGTCGGCCTTGCGGCTGATGTTGAGCAGGACGCCGATCGAGGCCAGGGTGCAGGCCAGCGAGGTGCCGCCGGAGGAGATCAGCGGCAGCGGAATGCCCTTTGTGGGCACCAGAGCAAGCACCACGCTGATGTTGAAGAAGGCCTGGAGGACGATGGAGGTGGTGATGCCGAAGGCGACCAGCTTGGCAAAGTTGTCCTTGCAGCGGAAGGTGGCGCGCAGACCTCGAATGCCGAAGCAGACGAAGAGCAGCAGGAGAGCCATGGCGCCCAGAAAGCCCAGCTCCTCGGCGATATTGGCGTAGATGAAATCGGTGTGCGGCTCGGGCAGGTAGAAGAGCTTCTGCAGGCCTTCCATGTAGCCGCGGCCGGTCAGCCCGCCGGCGCCGACGGCAATCAGCGACTGGTTGATGTGGAAGCCCGCGCCCTGCGGATCGGCGTCAGGGTTGAGAAAGACCAGGATGCGCCGCCAGCGCCAGGGCACGAAGAAGAGCAGGGCCCCGACCACCGGCAGCGTGGCGCCCAGCGCGGCGATCACCCACTTCCACTCCATGCCGGCCAGGATGAGCATCAGCACGGTGATCCCGCCCAGCACCAGCGCCGTGCCCAGGTCGGGCTCGCGGACGACCAGCAGGATGAAGACGGCCGGGACCGCCAGCGCGCGCAGCAGCGTCGCCTTCCACTCCTTCATCCTGTCGAGGCGCGGGCTCAGGAACCAGGCCAGGAAGAGCACCAGCACCGGCTTGGCAATCTCGGAGGGCTGGAAGGTGAAGAAGCCGCCGAAGCGGATCCATCTGTGGGTGTTGTGCGAGTCGTGAAAGAAAAAGACCAGCACCAGGAGGAGGACGGAGACCGAGAGCGCCGGGAAGATGAACTTCGGCGAGTTATAGAAGCTGTAGTCGATGTGCATCAGCACCAGCAGCGCCAGCAACCCTAACAGCGCCCAGATGGCCTGCTTGCCCACGAAGGTGTACGGCGAGCTGAAGCGCTCCTGCGCCAGCACCGCGGACGCGGAAAAGACCATCACCAGACCGGCCACAATCAGCAGCACGGTGATGAAAAACATCCACTTGTCGACCCCTACCCGGCTTGGCATTCCTTCCAACCCCGCAGTTCGTTGACCAGTTCCTTGAAGACCCGGCCGCGGTGCTCGTAGCTCTCGAACTGGTCGAAGCTGGAGCAGGCCGGGGCCAGCAGCACAATCTCGCCGGGACGGGCGGCGGCCGTGGCCGCGGCGACGGCCTTCTGCAGCGTCTCGCAGGAGTGGATGGAGACCACCCCGCGCAGATGCGACTCGATCTTGTC
>JBAVMZ010000238.1:0-3071 GCA_049690595.1 Occallatibacter sp.
GTTTGGAAGGAGCTGGAGCCGGCGCTGTCTTCTTATCGCCCGCGGCGGCTGCCAAGGTGCAAACAATCAGAAGTCCGGCGACAATCAATGCCGCTGAACCGGTGCGAATGGCGCTGGGTAGTCTTGAAAAGCTCATCGGATCCCCATTCCTCTCTGAATCCTTCAGCCACGCTACATCTTCACCGCGCGGACGGTTTACTCAACATTGCTGACTTTTCCGTTGGTGAAAGTCACTTTCATGTCCTTGTAGTAGAAGATGGACTTCCCTCCCACGTTGGCTACCTTCAGCGGTTGCCCGAAACCAGCCACCACCTGGTCCTTGGTCTGGCCGATTTCGATTGTCGGCGGCGGTGCATCGGCCGGAGGCGGCGGTGGCGCAATGGCCGGCATGGGAGCAGGAGCCGGTGCGGGCTCTACGGCTACAGCAGGAGCAGGCGATGTGCCAGGAGCTGGCGCTGACTGCACCTCCAGAACCTCTGAGATCATCTTGACGCCATCCTCCGGTGTGGGAACGGTGCCGTTTGGAATCAGGAATTTTAGGGTAGCGAAGTAGCGCCCATCGTCGTATGGATCGGTAACCACCTGGACTCTGATCGAATCCTTGGCAAGTTCAATGGCCTGCACCCAGACTTTCTCGCCTGTGACCAGCGTCTTCTTGGGGATAGCGGTGGCCCCTCCTTGCACCTTCGGCCCGTCGACCATGCCCGCCGTGAACGTGTCTCCAAAACCCTGGGTAAGCTTACCCTTCTTGGGGACGCTGATCGGGGCCATAGGCACTGCTACGGTGTAGACGAGTAGCCCATCCTCCTTCAGGGCCACGACAACACCCTCCTTGACAATGCCGCTTTTGTCTGCCGTGAACTTGGTGGGCGCGAACTGCTCATTCAGCTTCTTGAGAAGCTGATCCTTCGCGTCACCCTGCGCCACCAGCGCCGCACTGAGCGTCGTGGCGATTGCGGCCAACCCGATAGCACGAAACCACCGCTTTTGGACGAAATTCCACATTCCTCGAGCCATATGCCCTTGCCTTTCATGCCCTGTGAGGGGAGGGTGTTAGAAGCGCGATGATGGTAGCGTAATCCCGCCATGTTGTCAAGAATCAAAGCACTTAGTGTCAAAGCACTTAGGAGGGGCTGCGTCCCAACATCTACTGGTTCTAACATCTCCTTTCCCAAGAAGATGCGCTCATTCCCCAAATCTAATTCCCTTCGGCCTGGGGCAGAAGGTCTACGCGGCAGCGGACGGCTGCACGCCTCCGCCCGCACGCCGCCGCAATTTCCTTGACTCCGCGCCGGAGGGGGGATACGATTCTCCCCCGGCAGCGCATTCGCTGTCCGCCTGTACGTCTGCGGGGCGGATTCCCGGGATGAGCGGGCGGCGGCGCGCACGTTCCGGGCCAGCATTGAGGTGCCGCACGCAGTACTCCTTCGGCGGACCGTCCACCCCAGCTCCCGCGTTGCCCGTTCAGGGTTCCGGTCTTTTCCCTCTGGAGCACGGCGCTTGTGCCGGTCAGATTCCCGCGCACGAGTTGACTCGTGCTCACGCATTTGTGTGCCAACAGGGAAAGGAAATCTATGAAATTCCATTGCAGTTCTCGCCCGATCTCGTTGAAGATGTTCTCTATACCGGTTGCGGCTGGATTGCTGGCGGCGGCGCTGGTGCCGGCGCTGGCGCAGGAGCCGGCCTCGGTGACCGGGGACTTGTCGCTGAGCACCATAGTGGCCAAGAAGCCGGCGGTGCTGCCCGGGACCCTGGTGGTTCCCGCCTCCAGCCAATTTACCGCCGCCGACAAGGGCAAGAGAGCCCACACCAACATCCGCTTCATCGCTCCGGCCGTGGCCCACCCGTTGGAGGCGCCCCCGTACATCGGCTACGGTTACGAGACGCCTGCCTCGCTGGCCTGCATCTACCGCGTGGTCTCGACCACGCAGAGCCCGGGATGCAATCCCAACCTCACCACCGTCATGCCCAAGGGTGGCGGCGGGACGATCGCCGTCGTCGATGCCTTCGACGACCCGTCCATACAAGGGGACCTTGCCTATTTCTCCGACCAGTTCGGCATTCCCCTGGTCCCGTCGAAGTTCAAGGTAGTCTACGCCAGTAACGCGCAGCCGCCGGTCGACCCCTCCGGAGGGTGGGAGCTGGAGGAGGCCCTGGATGTGGAGTACACCCACGCCATGGCGCCCAACGCCATGCTCTACCTGGTGGAGGCCGCCAGTAACAAATACATGGACCTGATGACCGCCGTGAACGTGGCCTCGAGCCTGGTGATCTGCGGCAAGACCTCGTGCCCGACCGGAGGCACGGGCCAGGGCATGGTCAGCATGAGCTGGGGAGGACAGGAGTGGATGGGCGAGACGGAGATGGACATGGTATTCTCCGGAACGAACGTGGTGTACCTGGCCTCGTCGGGCGATGGGGCCGGCCCCGAGTACCCCAGCACCTCGCCGTTTGTAGTCGCGGTAGGCGGCACCTCGACCTCGCGCAGCATGGCCGACGGCACCCTGATAAAAGAGGTTGCCTGGGGAGACACCGGCGGCGGCATCAGCGCCTACGAGCCGAATCCCGGCTACCAGTCCGTGATCGCCTCCATTGCGGGCAAGTACCGCGCCACCCCGGACATCGCGGCCGACGCCAACCCGGAGACCGGCCTGTGGGTCTATGACAGTTTCCCGTACGAGGGCTACTACTACTCGAGCAATTGGTGGACGGTGGGCGGCACCAGCGCCTCGGTACAGGTGGTCACGGGCATTCTCAACGCCGCGGCGGCCAAGAACAGCAAATGGGCCGCCTCGACCGGCGACGAGCTGACCACCATCTACTCCGCGCTCCTGCCAGCCAACGCAAGCGCCTACGCGGCCAACTTCAACGACATCAGCTATGGCACATGCGGGTACTATGCCAGTTCCTGGTCAGTGAAAGGCTACGACCTGTGCACCGGCGTGGGCAGCCCCAGAGGATTGGCGGGCAAGTAAGCCGCCCGCAGGCCCCCAACGCGGAAAGGCCGGGGATCCCGCGCGACCCCGGCCTTTTCTTCGCTCGCGGAAGGCTCTTTCCTGCCTGGCAGCCCC
>JBAVMZ010000239.1:0-3158 GCA_049690595.1 Occallatibacter sp.
CCACCGTTCAGGGCCTGATCGCGGCCATCAACGGCTCCGGCCGCGGCCTGACGGCGACCTTCACCACCGCGGCGGCGGCCGGCGACGCGGGGGGCGGCACCGACACCGGCATCATGATCTCCGGCAACGTGAGCAACACCGCGGCTCCCACCACGGGCGGACTGCAGAAGATGGTCCTGACCACTGGCGGCAACGACACTTCGGTGAGTGAATCCGCGGCCGGCACCATCACCAACGACGCCAACGGCGGCATCGCCACCATCAGCTACACGGCTGGCGCGGGCGCCGACCTGACCACCAACAACCTTACCGGCCAGACAAGCGCCGAGGCCGCGCTGAACGTGCTCAACTCGGCCATTAGCGACGTGGCCGCGCAGCAGGGCTACATCGGCGCCCAGATCAACACCCTGAACGCGGTCAGCTCGGTGCTGAGCACGCAGCAGGAGAACGTGGTCTCGGCGCAGAACGCGGTGCAGGCCACCGATTATGCGTCGGCGACCTCCAACATGTCGAAGTACGAGATCCTGAGCCAGACCGGCATCTCGGCGCTGGCGCAGGCCAACAGCATGCAGCAGGAAGTGACCAAGCTGCTGCAGTAGCAGAGGGGTCCGTCGTGGCGGACCGCGAACCGGGCAAGGGCGTCCAGGAGGACGCCCTTGTCTGTTGATAGGGACCTAGCGGCAGCATGAGTCTTATTTAATCGAAGTTTGCCGCTGTTGGACGGCGGGCTGCTTGCCAGGGGCGGGGAGGGCGCAATGGGCACCGTAGGGTTGAACTTCGGTTCGCCGACCAGTGGAGCGGGCTTCGACGTCAGTTCGACGGTCGCTTCGATCGTCGCCAATCTTCAGAATGTCGAGACACCGTGGAAGACCCAGTTGACGGCCTTGAAGAGCCAGGATACAGCGATTTCCAGCCTGGGCACTCTGCTGTCGAATCTCTCGACCGACCTGAGCCAGTTGACCGACTTCTCCGGCATCATGGCCCAGAAGACCGGGTCGAGTTCGGACACCAACGTGCTTCAGTTGACCTCAGCCTCCTCCTCGGCGGTGGCGGGGACGCATTCGGTGGTGGTGAAGAACCTGGCGCAGACCTCGAGCGGATATCTGGCGCCGGTCACGAACGCGGCGGACAAGCTCTCGGGTTCGATCACGCTCCAGGTGGGCAGCGGCGCGGCGCAGACCATCACGCTGAACTCGACAAACAATACGCTGGCCGGCCTGGCCTCGGCGATCAACAGCTCGGGCGTGGGCATCACCGCCTCGGTGCTGACCGATTCCTCGGGCTCGCGGCTCAGCCTGGTCTCGGGGATCTCGGGCGCGAAAGGCGCCATCACCGTCTCCGCCAATTCGATCGCCGACTCCGGCAACTCGGATGTGGCGCTCGGCTACACCGGCGCGGTGACGGGCAAGGACGCCAGCCTGGTGGTGGACGGCGTCAGCCTGACCAGCGCCTCGAACACGGTGACTAACCTGATTCCCGGGCTGACCTTTCAACTGCTGGCGCCCAGCGCGCAGCAGTCGGACGGCAGCCTGGAGGCTGTGCAGGTGGTGATCGGCAACGACACCACCGGGGTGGAGAGCACGGTCAACGCCTTCGTCTCGGATTACAACTCGCTGATCAGCGCCATCAACACGCAGAGCGGCAATGACAGCTCGGGCAATCCCGAGCCGCTCTTCGGCTCGCCCACGCTTACGTTGCTCCAGCAGCAACTGATGACGAGCCTCAACACGCAAAACCCGAATGGGTATCTGACGCCGGTCGCGGCCAACGCCAACACAACCCTCGCCGGCTCGATCTCCATCCAGGTGGGCAGCGGAACGCCGCAGACGATCGCGCTGGACGCGACCGACAACACGCTGGCCGGTCTGGCCGCGGCCATCAACAAGGCCAACCTGGGCGTCACGGCGTCGGTCGTCACCCAGGGCACGCAGTCCACTCTCTCTCTGCTTTCCGGCACGGCTGGCTCAGGCGGCGCGCTTACGGTCAATTCCAGCGTTGTGGCCACCAGCGAGACGCCGCTCAGCTACACGGGCTCGGCGGCCAGCGGGTCGCAGCCCTCGTCGGGGACGCTTTCGTCGATTGCGAACCCCGGCGACACACTTGGCGGCTCCATCTCCATTCAAGTGGGCTCGGGCGCGGCGCAGACGGTGACGGTGGATGCGACCGACAACACGCTGGCCGGTCTGGCGTCGTCCATCAACAAGGCGGCCGTCGGGGTGACCGCCTCGGTGGTCACCAACAGCGACGGGTCGTCGAGCCTGAAGCTGGTCTCGCAGACGGCGGGAAGCGCGGGCAACCTGACCGTGACCTCGAACATTCTGGATACTTCGCAGACCTCGACGGCGACGCTGGGCTACACAAACTCCTCCGATCTGTCGACGCTGGCCAACCTCGGCATCACGGTCTCGCCGAGCGCCAACGGCACGCTCAGCTTCAGCGCCAGCACGCTGGACTCGGCGCTCAACGCGGACTTCAGCGGGGTGACGGGCTTCTTTCAGAACGCGGGAAGCTGGGGGATGAGCTTCTCCGCCATGCTGGAGAACGCCGGCAACAGCACCAGCGCGGGGATGCTCTCTCTGGCCCTGAGCTCGAACAGCAGCAGCGAGTCGGTGTTGAACGCCGATATTTCGAAGGAGGACAGCATGATCTCGGCCGAGCAGAAGAGCCTGACGGCGGAGCTGAACAGCGCCAACGAGATCATGCAGCAATTGCCCAGCCAGTTGCAGGGCGTCAACGAGTTGTACGCGGCGATCACCGGCTATAACCAGCAGAGGTAATTCGGCCGGGCGCAGGGGCCACGAGAAAAGGAGCTTCTCCCCGATGGGCAGTTATCAGGAACACGCGCTGGAAGGCGCATCGGCAGTTGAGCTGGTGGTGGCGCTTTACGATGGGATTCTGCGCTTTCTTCATGCGGCCAGCGCGGCCGTGGAACGGGGCGACACCGACGCCCGGCGCGTGGCGGTGAAGCGCGCACTGGACATCATCATCCATCTGCAGGCGCGGCTGCGGATGGACGTGGGAGGAAGGCCGGCGCAGGTGCTGAGCGAGTTCTACGCCTCGGTCTTCGCGCAGATTCTGCAGGCCTCGCAGTCGGCCTCGCGGCAGAAGTTCGAACATGCCATCGAGTGCGTGCGCAATGTGCGCGATGCGTGGCGGCA